>NZ_WBKS01000086.1:0-24865 GCF_008868145.1 Micromonospora sp. AMSO1212t | reverse complement strand
ACCCAGCCACGCGGCGGCCAGCCGGAGGCGAGCAGACGGACCGGCACCGCGCCCAGCACCACCGCCACCGCGACGACAGCGATCAGCCGCCTCGCCCGGCGTCGGCGAAAGGCGAGCAGCAGCGCCACGCTCGCCGCCGCCAGCAGCAGGGCCCCGGCCACCCCGCCCGCCCACGGCAGGTTCCCGGCCGGCAGGTCCGCCCCGTACGCGGCCACCGCCACCAGCCAGCGCGCCGGCCAACTCGCCAGCCAGGCCAGGAACTCCGCGCCGCCCGTCCACACCGGCGACAGCACCGCCGCCAGGACGCCGAGCACGGTGGCCGGCGCGACGGCCGGCACCGCCAGCAGGTTCGCCGGCACCGCCACCAGGCTCACCGTCGAGGACAGCCCGGCGATCACCGGGCCGCAGGCCAGCTGCGCGGCCGCCGGCACCGCCAGCGCCTCGGCCAGCCCGGCCGGTACGCCCCGGCGCCGCAACGCGTCCCGCCATCCCGGCGCAAGCAGCAGCAGTCCGCCGGTGGCACACACCGACAACGCGAAACCCGGATCACCCGCGAGGTCCGGGTCGAACAGGACCAGTCCGGTGACCGCCGCGGCGAGCGCGGGCAGCGCCGACCGGGACCGCCCGGCGGCGAGCGCGGCCAGCCCGATCGCGCCCATCGCGGCGGCGCGCACCACGCTCGGCGAGGGCCGCACCAGGATGACGAACCCGACGAGTGCGAGTACGCAGAGCGTGGCGGCGGTACGCGGACCGGCACGCGCCCAGCGGGCCAGCAGCAGCACCGCCCCGACCACGATCGCCACGTTGGAGCCGGACACCGCGTTGAGGTGCGTCATCCCGGTGGCCCGGAAATCCTCCTCCACCTCCGGAAGCAGCCGGCTCGTGTCTCCGACCACCAGACCCGGCAGCAGCCCGCCCGGCGCGTCGGGCAGCGGCTCGCAGGCCCGTTGCAGGCCGGCCCGCAGCACGCCGGCGGCCCGCTGCGGCCACGACGCGTCGCCGCGCAGCGTGGGCGGGTCGGCGGTGGAGAGCACGGCGGCGGTCAGGTCGCCGCCGCGCGGGGCGGACAGCCGTCCCCGGCTGGTCGCCCGCTGCCCTGGCAGCAGTGGACGCCAGGCCGGGTCGGTGGCGAGCACCAGCGCGCGTACCGGGCCGGTGACGCGAGCGCCGTCGGGTCCGGTGAGCCGGACCAGATCCACGCGGACCAGCAGCATCGGTGGGCGGCCGGGCGCACCGCGTATCGGACGGGGGTCGTCGCGGAGCACCAGCTCGGCGGTGACCGGAACACGGTCGGTGACGAGCGCGCGGACCGGGGCGGCGTCGCGGACCGCGACCCGGGCGCCGGTGGCCGCCGCGCCGCAGAGCACGCCGAGCAGTACGGCGACCGCGATCCAGCCGTAGCGGCGGGCCACCACACCCGGCCGGCCCAGCACGCCGCACAGGTGCAGGCCCGCGAGCAGGGCGAGCGCGGCGGCGACGGCGGCCACCCACACTGTCGCCCGGACGGTGAGGTGCAGCCCGGCCAGCGCGGCGAGCCAGGCCGCCACCGCCAGCCCGGCCAGCCGGAGGTCGGGCACGTCGCGGCCGGCCACGTCACCACCGAGGGGGCGTCGGCCCTTCACACCGTCACCAGTTCCTTGAGCTGCTCGTACCGGGCGTCGCCGATGCCGTCGACCTGGCGCAGGTCGGACACGGACCGGAACCCGCCGGTGCGGTCCCGGTGGTCGAGGATCCGCTGGGCGAGCACCGGACCGACGCCCGGCAGCGCGTCGAGCTGGGCCAGCGTCGCGGTGTTGAGGTTGACCGGTCCGGCCGGTGCCGCCGAGCCGCCCGGGGCACCGCCACCTGCGGCCGGGCCGGGCGCGGCCTGCCCCGGTGGGGCGGTGACGCCGACCAGGATCAGCTCCCCGTCGGTGACCTTGCGAGCCGGGTTGAGCAGCGCCACGTCGACGCCGGGCAGCGCGCCGCCCGCAGCCTCGATCGCGTCGGCCACCCGCGCCCCGGCCGGGAGGCGGACGAGGCCGGGACGCCGGACCTTGCCGGCCAGCGCGACGACCACCTGACCGGGTGAGCCGGCCGGCGCGGGCACCCCGGCGGCCGCTTCGGTCGCCGCGCCCACCGGCGCCTCGGAGGACGCCGCGAACGGCTGGACGGGCTCGGCGCTGGGACGCGAGCGCCACGCCCAGACGGCAGCCACCACGACCACCACTGCCGCCACCGCCGCGAGCGCACGCACACCCCGCCGGCCGGGGTCGAACGCCCCGGCACCGGGCAGCCGGGACACCAAGCCTCCCCCGGTTGCCGGGGCGTCGTGGATTCCGCCGGCGTCCGGTTCGGCGGAGGCCGGCTCGGCCCCGAACGGATACTCCCGACCGCCGTACCGCTCCGGGAAGCCGCGGCGCAGCCCGAAACCCGACTCGATCTCGTCGGGCACCGGCCCGAGCCCGCCCCGGACATCCGGCCCAGCCCCGCCGGCGGCGTGCCCAAGGGCCGCAACGGACCCGCCGTTGAAGACCGGCCCGGCTTGGTCAGGCCAAGGGTCGGGGGCCGGTCCGGACAGGGAGAGCCCGGGCCGCCGGGAGGACCGCGCCGCCGGGCCGCCCTGCTCGACGAGATCCGGGTCGGGCTGGGCCTCTCCGGCACGGTGGCCGGACTCGCCCACGCGGTCGGCGGGGAACGGCGGGACGGCGGCGGCATCCGTGAACCCGAACAGCCGGGCGAGCCGCCGCCGTACCGTCGTCTCCTCGTCGTCTGGCACGGCTCGGGACGCTACGGCGGCGGCTCGTCACCCGTCGGCCGGTGAACTCTCACCTGTGGACGACGGGAGCGCTGTGGACAGCAACCCGATCAAGCCCTGACTGTGCTAGGGCGGCCGGGAGGCGAAGCTCAGCGCGCCTCCGGGTCCAGGCCGAGCGCGGCCCGTCCCCCGTCGACCGGCACCGTCGCGCCGTTGACGAACGAGGCGCGTTCGGAGAGCAGGAACGCGACCACCTCGGCCACCTCGCCGGTACGGCCGATCCGGCCCACCGGGTGCAGCCGGGCCATCTCCGCGTCGACGTGCTCCACCCCCGCCGGGTCGAGCCCGGCCAGGTAGGCGGCGTGCCGTTCGGTGTGGATGGACCCGAGCGCCACCGCGTTGGCGCGGATCCCGCGCGGACCGTAGTCGACAGCGAGCGCCCGGGTCAGCCCCTCCAACGCGGCCTTGGCGGTGGCGTACGGCAGGGCACCCGGCACCGCCCGGCGGGCCTGGTGGGAGGAGACGTTGACGATCGCGCCGCCGGAGCCGGCGGCCAGGAACCGGCGTACGGCGGTGCCGGCCCCCGCGACGGCGGGGCGCAGGTTGAGCGCGATCAGGTCGACCACCTCGCTCGCGGGCGCGCGGTGCAGGTCGGCGTCGCGGAAGACGGCGGCGTTGTTGACCCAGCCGGCCAGCGGCGCGTACGCCTCGGCGCGGTCGGCGGCCCGGCCGGTGACCGCCTCGTCGCCGGCGTCCCCGGTCACGGCGTGCAGCCGGTCGGCCAGTGGATGCCGGGCCAGCCAGTCCACCGCGCTGGTGTCCCGCTCGACCACGACCACGGTGCCCCCGTCGGCGGCCAGCCGTTCCACGATGGCCCGTCCGACGCCGCGCCCGCCGCCGGTGACGACATACGACAGTGGGGTCATCCGGCAACCCTAGGGCGTGCGGCGGTGCACCACCACGCACGCCAGCCCGGGTCCGGCGTGCGCGGCGACGACCGCTCCGGCCTCGGTGACGTACGTGTCGTGCAGGCGGTCGCCCAGCCGCTCGGTCAGCGCCGTCAGCAACTGCTCGGCCCGCTGCGGCGCGGCGAGGTGGTGCACGGCGAGGTCCACAGGGGCTTCGTCCGCCGCCTCGACGGCAAGGTCGACCAGGCGCGCGACGCCCCGGCTGGCGGTACGGACCTTGTCCTTCACCACGATCGCACCGTCCGGCATGTGCATGATCGGCTTGACCGAGAGGGCGGTGCCGAGCAGTGCCTCGGCCGCGTTGATCCGGCCGCCCCGGCGCAGGAACTCCAGCGTGTCGACGTAGAAGTAGATGGTGGTCCGGGCTACCGCATCCAGCGCCGCGTCGCGTACCCCGGTCAGGTCGGCTCCCCCGGCGGCGGCCGCGGCGGCGGCGAGCGCCGGGAAGCCCAGGCCCATGCCGGTGGATCGGCTGTCCACGACGGTGATCCGGTCGTCGCCGACCTCGGCGGCGGCCAGCCGGGCGGCCTCGACGGTGCCGGACAGTTCGGCGGACAGGTGCACCGACACCACGCCGTCGGCGCCCTCGGCGAGCAGCGTGCGGTAGACCTGCGCGAACTGTTCCGGCGCGGGCCGGGACGTGCTCACCGAGACCCGCCGGCCGCTCAGCGCACGGGTGGCGTCGGCCGGGGAGGTCTCGACACCCTCCAGCCCTTCCGCGCCGTTGAGGACGACTGTCAGCGGGACGACTGTGAGCCCGCGTGCGCGGACCAGGTCGGGGGGCAGGTAGGCGGTGGAGTCGGTGACGACCGCGACGGACATGACCGGCACGCTAGCCGATGGCGCTGTGACGTGCCGGGGCCGGAGGTGTCAGACCGCGTCGGTGAGCGCCGGCTGGGTGATCAGGCCGACGTTGTGCGCGCGCAGGTGCCAGCCCCGGACGTCGTCGTGACGCAGTTCGGTCCAGTGGCAGTTCGCCAGCGCGCCGAGGCTGCGCAGCACCGTGTGGTCCCAGCCGAGCAGGTGACCGACGCCCTGCCGGGCGCCGCCGCCGTGGGTGGTCACCACGACCGTGCCGCCGGTGGCCAGGTCGGCCGCGTCCTGGAACCCGGCGCCGAGCCGGGCACCCAGGTCGCCCAGGGGCTCGATGCCGGCGCCGGGGTCGGGATCGCCGGCCCGCCAGCGGGCGTACTCGTCGGGGAAGCGCTCGGCCACCTCGGTCAGGGTGAGACCCTGCCACTGGCCGAACTGCCGTTCGCGCAGCCGGGCGTCGGAGCGGACCGGCAGCCCGGTCAGCGCCGACAGCGCGGCGGCGGTGTCGGCGGCCCGGCGCAGGTCACTGGCGACGATCGCGTCCGGGCGCAGCGCGGCCAGCACCGGCGCGGCGGCGCGGGCCTGCTCCCGGCCGAGGTCGTTGAGCGGCACGTCGGTCTGACCCTGGACCCGGCTCGCGGCGTTCCAGTCGGTGTTGCCGTGCCGCCAGACGATCAGGCGGGTCATTCGGCGGTGGCGGTGCCGGCGGCCGAGTCGGCCAGGTCGCGATCGGTGAACGGGATCTGCGGGCAGTCCTTCCAGAGCCGGTCGAGCGCGTAGAACTCGCGCTCCTCGGTGTGCTGGACGTGGATCACGATGTCGACGTAGTCGAGCAGCACCCAGCGGCCACCCCGCTCGCCCTCGCGGCGCAGCGGCTTGGCCTTCTCCGGCAGCTCCAGCAGGCGCTCCTCGATGGCGTCGACGATGGCGAGCACCTGACGCTCGTTCGGAGCGGCGGCCAGCAGGAACGCGTCGGTGATCGCGAGCTGGTCGCCCACGTCGATGATGACGATGTCCTGTGCCTTCTTGTCGGCCGCGGCCTGGGCGGCGGCCATCGCCAGCTCGTGCGCGCGTTCGGAAACTGTCACCGTTCTCCTTCGATCAACCGTGCGACCCTCCAAGCCTCTCACACCCGGCGGTGTGCCGACTTGTCAGTTCTAGTCGATTTCAGGCATGAACTGGGACATACAGGGACGGATTCACCGCTGATAGAGGCGCCGTTTCGCGATGTACTGCACCACACCGTCGGGCACCAGGTACCACACCGGCTCCCCCCGGGCGACCCGCGCGCGGCAGTCGGTCGAGGAGATCGCCATCGCGGGCACCTGCACCAGACTCACCGAGTCGGCCGGCAGGTGCTTGTCGGTGAGTTCGAAGCCGGGCCGGGTCACCCCGATGAAGTGGGCCAGTTCGAGCGCCTCGTCCAGGTCCTTCCAGGACAGGATGCGCTCCAGCGCGTCCGCGCCGGTGATGAAGAACAGCTGCGCCTTCGGGCCGTACTCGGCGTGCAGGTCGCGCAGCGTGTCGACGGTGTAGGTGGGGCCGCCCCGGTCGATGTCGACCCGGCTCACCTGGAAGCGGGGGTTGGAGGCGGTGGCGATCACCGTCATGAGGTAGCGGTCCTCGGCCGGGGTGACCGCTTCCTCCGCCTTCTGCCACGGCTGTCCGGTCGGCACGAACACGACCTCGTCCAGACCGAACCGGTCGGCCACCTCGCTCGCCGCCACCAGGTGCCCGTGGTGGATCGGGTCGAACGTGCCGCCCATGATGCCGACCCGCCGGATGTCTTCCTCCACCCAGCGATCGTAGGCCGCGCCCCGGACGGGCTCGGGCGGGGTCGGCCACGCCGGGCGGATGAGCCCGCCCGGCGTGCCCCGGTCAGGCCGACACGGCGGCCACCGCTGTCCGGGCCACGAGCGCCCGGCGCATGTCGTCGTCCAGGTCGGTCACCCACCGCCGCAGGCCGGGCGTCAGGTCGTCGCGATCCAGCAGCGCCGCGGCCATCTCCCGGGTGGTCTGCGCCACGGCGTAGCGGGGGTACGCGGCGACAGTGACCGCGTCGGCCACCCACGCGGTACGCAGACGCGCCGCCGCCGGCATGTCGGCGAAGTAGCGCTCCACGTAGCCGGCGGTCAGCTCGGCCTGCTCGGGCTGCCAGAAGCCCTCGGCGGTCGCCTCGACGAGCCGATTGGACAGCTCGGTGCTGCGGGTGACGATCTCCCAGGCGGCCCGCTTCGCGTCGGCGTCGGGCAGCGCGGCCCGGCACGCGGCGGCCTGCTCGGCGCCGGTGGCGCTGCGGTCGGTGTCGGCCTCGGCGTCGATGTCCGGCGCCCCGGCCGCGCCGAGCACCACGAGCCGGCGTAGCACCGCCCAGCGCAGGTCGGCGTCGATCGCCAGCCCCGGCGGCACGCCCTCCCCGGCCAGCCAGCCGGTCAGCATCGCGGTGTCGGTGGTGGCGCCGATCAGACCGCGCGCGGCGGCGAGCTGCAACGAGCCGCCCGCGGGCGCCGAGTCGAGCAGCGCCGCGCAGGCGGTCGCCACCCGCAGCAGCGCCGCGTCGCGGGCGAGCGGGTCGAGGTAGCGGTCGATCAGCCGGCGGCTGAGCAACAGCACGTCCTCGACGATCGTCACCTCGGTCTCGGCCGGAAGCGCCGCCCCGATCAGCGCAGCGAGCACGGCGGCCGGGCGTTCCCCGTCGGTGACCGCGTCCAGCGTCTCGCCCCAGAGCAGCGCCCGGGCCAGCGAATCGTCGAGCCCCGGCAGCAGCAGCGGCACCGCGTCCGCCGAGGCCGGGTCGAGCCGGATCTTCGCGAACGTCAGGTCACCGGCGTTCGGCAGCACGAGCCCGGTGGCGGGCCGCCCGACCAGCTCGGGCAGCGGCGTACGGCCGCCGTCGGCGTCCGGGTCGAGGTCGAGCTCGAACCGGTACGCCGGGCCGTCCGCGGTGTGCTGGGCCACGCCGATGCGGTGCGGCCGCAGCACCGGGTGGCTCGCCGGGGCAGTCTGCACGATCGCCACGTCGGTCCACCGCCCGTCGGCGTCCACGGCGGTGTCGACCCGCAGCGTGTTCACCTGCGCGCGGCGCAGCCAGCGCTGCGCCCAGCCGTCCAGATCGCGGCCGCTCGCCGCGCCCAGGGCAGCCAGCAGGTCGGCGAGCGTGGCGTTGCCGAACCGGTGCGCGGCGAAGTGCGCGTTCAGCCCGGCCAGGAACGCCTCGTCGCCGAGCCAGGCGACGAGCTGACGCAGCACGCTGGCGCCCTTGGCGTACGAGATGCCGTCGAAGTTGAGCAGCGCCTGAGCGGCGTCGGCGACCTCCTCCGGCGCCACCGGATGGGTGGAGGGGCGCTGGTCGGCGGTGTAGCCCCAGGCCTTGCGACGGCTCGCGAACGTGGTCCACGCCCGGTCGAACCGGGTCGCCTCGGCGGTGACCCGGGTGCCGAGGTAGTCGGCGAAGGACTCGTTGAGCCAGAGGTCGTCCCACCAGCTCATGGTGACCAGGTCGCCGAACCACATGTGCGCCATCTCGTGGGCGATGGTGGTGGCGCGCAACTCCCGCTGGGTGTCGGTGACCGCCGAGCGGAACACGTAGTCGTCGCGGATCGTGACCAGGCCCGGGTTCTCCATCGCGCCCGCGTTGAACTCGGGCACGAACGCCTGGTCGTACTTGCCGAACGGGTAGCGCTCGGCGAAGAGCTGGTGGAAGCGGTCCAGGCACTGCCGGGTGACGGTGAAGATCTCGTCGGCGTCGGCGTCCAGGTGGGCCGCGAGCGAACGCCGGCAGTAGAGGCCGAGCGGGATGCCGTCGTGCTCGGCGCGCAGCACGTGCCAGGGCCCGGCGATCAGCGAGACGAAGTAGGTGGCCAGCGGCTCGGTGGGGGCGAACTCCCAGCGCCCGGCCGCGGGCCGGCCGGCGAGCGGCCCGTTGGCGGCGACAGTCCACTCCGGCGGCGCGGTGACGGTCAGCGTCACCGGGGCCTTCAGGTCGGGCTGGTCGAACGCGGCGAAGATGCGCGGACCGTCGTCCAGGAAGGACATCGCGTAGAGGTAGGTCTCGCCGTCGGCCGGGTCGACGAAGCGGTGCAGCCCCTCGCCGGTGTTGGAGTAGGCCATCTCGGCCTCGACGGTGAGCGTGTTGGTCGCGGCCAGGCCGGTCAGCGGCAGCCGGCCGCCGGCCAGCAGGGCCGGGTCGAGGTCGCGGTCGTTGAGGCGGGCGGCGAGGAGTCGGCGCGGCTTGACGTCGACGAAGGTCTCGGCGCCGGGGGTGGCCCGGAACCGGATGGTGACGGCGGAGCGGAACCGCTCGGCGTCGCCGGTCAGGTCGAGGTCCACATCGTAGGACTCGACGCTGATCGACGCGCGGCGCGCGGTCGCCTCTGCACGGGTGAGGCTCGGCATCCGCTTATCCTGCCCGATGAGGTCCGCTCGGGCCGTCTCGTTACGCATGGCGATGGAGGAGCAGCGATGGGTCAGCATCCCAAGGGCGATTTCGACCTCTCCCGGGCGGTTTGGCAGCGGGCAGAGGGCGACACCTCCGAGGGAGCGGTCGAAGTGGCCTTCGTCGACGACCTGATCGGTATGCGCAACTCCGCCGAGCCGGACGGGCCCGTGCTGGTCTTCACGCAGGCCGAGTGGGACGCGTTCGTCGCGGGCGCCCAGGACGGCGAGTTCGACCTGGACTGAGCGCGCCTCAGTCACCGTCGCCCCAGCCGAGGCCCCCCGGACCGGGCGCGTGGTGGAAGCCGGGGTGACCGGCCACGTCGGCGCAGCGCTCGCCGTCGGGCCCGACGGAATCGCAGAACAGCCGCTCCGCGCGGTGCCAGGCGTCCGCCGGGGACAGGGCCGCCGCGCCGAGCGCCAGCTCCGGGCGGAGCAGGCCGAGCGCTTCGGCGTACGCCACGGCGTGCTCCCGCGCGACGGCGGGATCGGCGGCGACGAAGCCCAGGTGCACGGTGAAGTGGCGCGGCGGGCGGGGTGCGGGGCGCCGGGGCGCGCCGATCAGCGGCCCATCGCGGCCGTCGCCGTGCAACCGGGCCGTTGCCTCGCGGTGCCGTCGTGCCGCCCTGTCGTCACGCATCCGTGCCCTCCCCCGTCGCCGGTGACGCCCCCGGACGCCGCGCCGGCGGGCGGCGGACCGGTCGCCGCGGGTCCGCGAATCCGAGCCAACCAGCTTTTCCGCGCCCGGGGAGGGGCCAGCACCCGCCCGCGTGGCCGGCCCCTCCCCCGAAGGGCCGGAGCTGCTGGAATGGAGGGTTCGGCCGCGCCGGCCCGGGTAGGTAGGCAGGGTCGCCGAACCGCGTCAGGAGCCGCCGAGATGAGCACCATGCCGAGCGACCGGAGCCCGGACAGCACGCTCGCGTTCCTGCGGGAGGGCTACCGCTTCGTCGGCGACCGCTGCGATCGTCTCGGCACCGACGTCTTCCAGACCCGGCTGCTCCTGGAGCCGACGATCTGCCTGCGCGGCCGGGACGCCGCCGAGCTGTTCTACGACGAGGAGCGGTTCGTCCGGCGCGGCGCCATGCCGATGCGCGGGCAGCGCACGCTCACCGGCGTTGGCGGCGTGCAGGGCCTCGACGGACAGGCGCACCGGGCCCGCAAGGCGATGTTCATGTCGATCATGACGCCGGCCGCGATCCGGCGGCTCGGGGAGATCTTCGACGAGCAGTGGCGGGCCCGGATCCCCGACTGGGCCGAGGCCGGCCCGGTGGTGCTCTACGACGAGGTGGGAAAGATCCTGACCCGGACGGTCTGGGCCTGGGCCGGGGTGCCGCTGGCCGAGGCCGACGTGCCGCGCCGGACAGCCGAGATGCACGCGATGATCGAGGCGCCGGCCGCGCTGGGCCCCCGGCACTGGCGCGGACGGCTCGGCCGCCGGCACGCGCAACGCTGGGCCGGTGAGCTGATCGAGCGGGTACGCGCGGGCGCGGTGCCCGCCCCGGAGGGCAGCGCGCTGGCGGTCGTGGCCGGGCACCGGGACGAGCGGGGTCTGCCGCTGCCGCGCCGGATCGCCGCTGTGGAGCTGCTGAACGTGCTGCGCCCCACCGTCGCGGTGGACCGGTACGTGGTCTTCGCCGCGCTGGCGCTGCACGACCACCCGCACTGGCGGGACCTGCTGCCAGGCGACGACGCCGCGACCGAGCAGTTCGTGCAGGAGGTACGCCGCTACTACCCGTTCTTCCCGGTCGCCGCGGCCCGGGTGCGCCGCTCGTTCCAGTGGCGGGGGTACGCGTTCCCGCAGGGCCGGCGCGTGCTGCTCGACCTGTACGGCACGAACCACCACCCCGACGCGTGGCCCGAGCCGGAGCGGTTCCGCCCGGAGCGCTTCGCCGGCTGGCGCGACGACCCGTTCGGCCTGGTCCCGCAGGGCGGCGGCGATCACTACACCGGCCACCGCTGCGCCGGTGAGTGGATCACGATCGAGCTGATGAAGCGGGCGGTGACGAACCTGACCGGCGCGATGAGCTACCGCGTACCGCCGCAGGACCTGGCGCTCGACCTCGGTGCCATGCCGGCGTTGCCGCCCGGCGGGCTGGTGCTCGACGGGGTACGCCCGGCCGGCGGGGTACGCCCATTGCGCTGAACGGGCGCACCCCGGCGGGCGGTCAGGCGGCCTGCGGGTGCAGCACGCTGCGCAGGCAGCCGTCCTCCTTCTTCTCGAAGATCTCGTAGCCCCGGGCGCCCTGCTCCAGCGACATCGGGTGGGTGGCCAGGTAGCCGGGGTCGATCTCGCCGGCCGCGACCCGGTCCAGCAGCATCGGGATGTAGCGCTGGGCGTGCATCTGTCCCATCCGCAGCACCAGGGCCTTGTTCATGGCCGCGCCGAGCGGGAACTTGTCGACCAGGCCGCCGTACACGCCGACGATGCTCACCGTGCCGCCCTTGCGGGCCGCCATGATCGCCTGCCGGACCGAGGTGGGCCGGTCGGTCTGCGCGCGTACCGTCTGCTTGGCCTTGTCGTACGCGTACGCCGGGCCGACGTCGTGCGACTCCATGCCGACGGCCTCGATGCAGGCGTCCGGGCCGCGCCCGGCGGTCATCTCCCGCAGCGCCTCCAGCACGTCGGTCTCGGCGTAGTTGATCGTCTCCACGCCGAGGCGCTGCGCCGCGGTGGCGAGACGCTCCGGCAACCGGTCGATGACCACGACCCGCTCGGCGCCGAGGATCTGCGCGGACCGGGCCGCCATCTGACCGACGCCGCCGGCGCCCCAGACCGCCACCACCTCGCCGCCCTTGAGGTTGCAGAAGTCGGCGGCCATCCAGCCGGTCGGCATCGCGTCGGAGGCGAAGACCACCGAGTCGTCCGGCACCCCGTCCGGCACCGTGAACGCGCCGACGTCGCCGAACGGCACCCGGATGTACTCGGCGTGGCTGCCCGAGTAGCCGCCGGCCGCGTGCGAGTAGCCGAGGATGCCCGCGGGCGAGTGGCCCCACAGCTTCTCGGTGAAGACAGGCTGCGGGTTGGAGTTGTCGCACAGCGAGAACTGCTCGGTGCGGCAGTACCAGCACGAGCCGCAGGCCACCACCGAGCCGACCACCACCCGGTCGCCGACCTTGATACGCCGCACCTCCGGGCCGGTCTCGACCACTTCGCCCATGAACTCGTGGCCGAGGATGTCACCCTCGCGCATCGCCGGCAGGTAGCCGTTGATCAGGTGCAGGTCGGAGCCGCAGACGCTGCTCGCGCGTACCTTGACGATGATGTCGCCGCCGGACCTGACGGTCGGCTCCGGCACGTCCCGCACGGCCAGCTTGCCGACGCCCTCCCAGCACAACGCCCTCACGGTCGTCCTCCCGCCATCAGCTTCTCGCGTACCTTGTCCGTCGCCCGTTCCTGCCGCGGGCTGCGCCCGGACGGGTCGTGCCGGGTGTCGAGCACCTGCCCGGTCTCGATCAGCGACTTGATCCGGCGCAGCGTGGTGCGCAGCCCCAGGTCCGGGTCGCTGCCACCGACGAGGCCGACCGCCCGCCGGATCGGTCCGGAGCGCCACCGCAGCTCGGCCCGGATCTCGGTGCCCCGGTCCTGCGGCGCGGCGGCCAGCTCGACCCGGCCGCGCTGGGCAACCGGGCCGTCGGTGACCCGCCAGCTCAACCGGCCCGGCCCGTCGACGGTGATCTCGGCCCGCCACTCGGTGCCGCCGCCGGCCGGGTCGGCCGCCACGCAGCGCCACCGGTTCGCGTCGAGCTGCTCCAGCGTCGCCCACTCGGCCAGCCCTCGGTCCAGCCGCTCGCGGTCGGTCCAGAAGCCGATCACCTCGTCGACCGGCCGGTCCACGGTGATCCCCCGGCGCACCACGTACCAGCCGTCCTCCCGATCGGGCTGGTGCCGGTGCCGCCGGCGGGCCACCGTCCGGGTGACCCCGAGCGCGGTCACCGCGGCGGCGCCGGCCAGCGCCCATCTCGTCGCGTTGCTGGGCATCACGTCTCCTCCCGACTCGGACCGTCCGTATCCGGCTGCGCTACCCGACGCAGGGCGCCCGAAACGGTTTCAGCAGCCGCATTCCGGGCAAGTCGCGTGACCCGACACGAGGGGAGGCGACGTGACCCGACCGACCGCCGCACGACCGCATGACGAGGGCGCCGCGTCCGCGCCGGCCCGGCTCCCGATGGCGTACGTCCTGCCGCTGCGCGCCCACGACGACAGCGGCCTGGACGAGCTGACCGGGTATCTGCGGGAGCTGAGCCGCCGGGTCGACGTGGTGGTGGTCGACGGATCGCCGCCGGAGCTGTTCGCGCGGCACGCCGCCGCCTGGCACGCTCTGGTGCGGCACGTACCGCCGGACCCGGCGCTGCGCGGGCGCAACGGCAAGGTGCTCGGCGTGCTCACCGGCGTCGCGCTGGCCCGGCACGAGCACGTGGTGATCGCCGACGACGACGTCCGGTACGACCGGGCGGCCCTGTACGCCGTGCACCAGATGCTGGACGGGGTGGACCTGGTCCGGCCGCAGAACCACTTCGACCCGCTGCCCTGGCACGCCTGGTGGGACACCGGCCGGACGCTGCTCGCCCGCGTGTTCGGCGGCGACTGGCCGGGCACGCTGGCGGTCCGGCGGAGCACGTTCCTGGCCATGGGCGGCTACGACCCCGACGTGCTCTTCGAGAACCTGGAGCTGGTCCGGACCGTGCGCGCGTACGGCGGCAGCACCGCCACCCCCGCGTGGCTGTACGTGCGGCGGCTACCGCCCACCGCCGCGCATTTCCTCGGGCAGCGCGTCCGCCAGGCGTACGACGAGACGGCCCGGCCGGTGTGGCTGCTGGCCGCGCTGGCGGTGCTGCCGGCGACGGCGGTCGCGCTCGCCACCCGCCGGCCCGGGCTGCTGCTGCGCGCCGGACTGGCGACTGTGGCAGTGGCGGAGCTGGGCCGGCGACGGGCCGGCGGCACCCGGGTCTTCCCGGCGCACACCAGCCTCGCCGCGCCCGCCTGGGTGCTGGAACGCGGCCTGTGCGCCTGGCTGGCGGTGGGCCGGCGGCTGCGCGGCGGGGTGCCCTACGCGGGCGCCCGGTTGCGGACGGCGGCCAACCCCACCCGTCTCCTGCGGCGGCGGATGACGCGGCGCCGCCCCGACGACCTGGTGCTGTGGGTGGAGACCGGGGCAGTGCCCCCACCGCTGCGCGCCGAGGTGTAAGGAAGGGCCCCCTTTTATCGCCTGGGCGATAAAAGGGGGCCCTTCCTAACCGGAGGCGCGGACCTTCAGGACCGCGCCTGCTCGGCGCTGTGCCGGACGTCCTGGGCGGCGGCGCGGCCGTCGTCCTTGACCGCGTGCGCGGCGTCCTGCGCGGTGGCCTTCACCGACTCGGCGGCGTGCTGCGCCGGCTCGCGCAGCTCCTCCTTCAGCTCGGTGGCGACCTCGCCCAGCTTCTCCTTGACGACGCCGCCGTGCTCGGCGGCCTTCTCCTTGACCTGCGCGGCGACCTGCTGCTCGCGGCGGGTGGCCGGGATCAGCGAGGAGACCAGCATGCCGACGCCGAAGGCGATCACGCCGGCAGCGATCGGGTTGCCCTCGGACTTCTGCCGCACCACCTGCGGTGCTCGGTGGGCGGCGTCGCTCACCGTGGCGGCGGCGGACTGCGCCTTGTCGCCCACGGTGGAGGCCATCGAGGAGGCGTGGTCGCCCACCGAGTGGGCGGCGTGGCCGGTGCTGTGGCCGAGGTCCGATGCGGTTCCCATCACCTTGTCCTTCACGTTCGTCAGCGCGCTGCGTACGCGCTGCTTGCGGTCGTCGACGATGCGGCTCGGGCTGACCTTGTACGCCAGGGCGTCCACGTCCGAGCTGAGGTTGTTGCGGGTGGCTTCGATCTCGCGGCGGATCTGCTCGGGATCGGTGCTCATCGGATGACTCCCTCCGGGTGCGGCTTGAGCGCGTCGGGGATGCGCTGCACGCTGTCGTTGGTCTGCTTCAGGCCGCGGATCCGCTCGGCGTTCTTCTTGCCCATCGAGTACAGAACCGCGGCGACCGCGGCCCAGATGACGGCCACGATCAGCGCGGCCAGCCCGGAGTCCATGACGTTGTCGAGGAACTGCCAGATCGCGATCGAGACGAAGAGCGCCACCATGTAGCCGCCGAAACCGGCGCCGCCGAACAGTCCGGCGGCCTTGCCCGCCTTCTTGCCCTCCTGGCGGATCTCGGCCTTGGCCAGCTCGACCTCCTGGCGCATCAGCGTCGACAGGTCGGTGGTGACCTGACGCATCAGGTCGCCGAGCGAGCTGCCGCGCACCTCGTCGGCGTGGGGCGGGGCGCCCGCCGCCTGATAGCCGGGGTCCTGCGTGGGTACGGTCATGCCGTCGCCTCCCTTCTGCCGGTGCGGCCGGTCACGGGCGGGGAGCGCCGGTCGACGGGACGCCCGGCAGCGGGTCGGTGCGCTCCGGCGGCGGCAGCGGCTGGCCGGTGCCGCCCACCGGGTCGGCCCAGGTGTTCGGGGCGCCGCCACCCGGGTAGGTCGCGCCCGGCGCGGAGTAGCCCGGGTCCGGCTCGGCGTAGCTGCCCGGCGTCGGGTCGAGGTAGCCGCCCGGCGGCACCTGGTCCGGCACCTCGCGCGCGGCCGGGATGACGGCGGTGCGGTCCGGGTCGTACGCCGGCCGCGCCGTGCTGTCGTCGCCGAGTGCGGTGATGTTGCGGGTGAGCCGCCCGGCGACCACGCCGAGCAGCGCCGCGCCGACGAGGAACGTGCCCGGGTTGCGGCGGGCGTAGCTCTTCACCTCGTTGAGCAGGTCGCCCGGCTCGCGCTGCTCCAGCCAGCCGGCCACGCCCTGCACGCGCTCGGCCGCCTGGTGGGCCAGCTCGGTCACCGGCCCGGAGCCGCCGCCCTGCTGCGCCATGGTGCGCATCTCGTCGGCGAGCGACCGCAGGCCGCTGGCCGCGCGCTGCTGCTGCTGACCGGCCTGCGTGGTGACCTGTCCGCGGGCCTCGCCGTAGAGGTCGCGGGCCTGCCGCTTGGCCTCGCCCACCACCTCCCGGCCCTGCTCCTTGGCGGTCTGCGCGACCGCGCCGCCCGCGTTCGCGGCGTCGGAGCCGACCTGGCGGGCCTGGTCACGCACACCGCCACCGTTCGTCGACTGGTACGTGGCCGAACTGGGAGAAAGATCCTGAGTCATGGTGTCCCTTCCGCTCGTGTGTTCCCAGCGGGTGTCTTCGGGGGGTACGCGGATTGTTTCCGCGTGACAATCGCCCTACCCCAGGTCGACGGGTCCATGCCTGTTTCCTGATTTCTCTGCGGGAGCGGCCCGTCCCGGTCAGACAATGGAATGCCTGCCCGCCCGGGCGGCGGCGACTCCCACGGGGGTGACAGGGATGGCACGTGACCTGCGCGAACACGCCTCCGCCCGGCCTGCGGTGCAGAAGGTAGCGCTCGCGGCGGCCGCCCTCTTCGCGCTGATCGGCGTGCTCGGTTTCGTGCCCGGCATCACCACCCACTACGGCGACATGACGTTCGCCGGGCACCACTCCGAGGCGAAGCTGCTCGGGGTGTTCCAGGTGTCGGTGCTGCACAACCTGCTGCACCTGTCGTTCGGGCTGGTCGGTCTGGTGATGGCCCGGCGGCTGGGCGGAGCGCGGGTGTTCCTCGCCGGTGGCGGCGCGCTCTACCTGGTGCTGTGGCTGTACGGCTTCGCCATCGACCGGGACACCGCTGTGAACTTCGTGCCGGTGAACGACGCCGACAACTGGCTGCACCTGGCCCTCGGCTTCGGCATGCTCGCCGCCGGCCTGCTGCTGAACAACAACCTCGGCACCGGCAGCCGGGTGGAGGCACCCTTCGACCGCCCCTGACCAGGCGCGACACGCCGATCAGGCGTTTGCCCCGGCCCGTCGCCGGGCAGGAGGGCAACCGCGAACGGGTCGAGGAGGTCCGGCGATGCCACGGTGGTTGCGCGACAACATGCTCTCGATAGCCATGCTCGGCGCGTTCCTGGTCTTCCTGCTGCTGCAGAGCGTCTTCGGCTGGCAGGTGCACAACGAGGAGCTGAGCCAGTACGGCGCCGAGCCGCTGAGCTGGTGGGCCTATCTCGGCACCGGGCACTTCGCCGAGGCGGTGTTCGAGAACTGGGAGTCGGAGTTCCTCCAGATGGGCGGCTACGTGCTGCTCACCGCGTACCTGGTGCAGAAGGGCTCGGCCGAGTCGAAGCCGGAGGACCAGACGGACCGGCCGGAGGACAACCGCGACCACGCCCGCCCCGACTCACCCTGGCCGGTACGCGTCGGCGGGCTGCCGCTCGTGGTCTACCGGAACAGCCTCGCCATCGCACTCCTGATGATCTTCGGGGGCGCGTTCCTGGGGCACCTGTTCGGCGGCGTGGCCGCCTACAACCAGGAGCAGGCGCTGGAGAGCGGCGCCGCCCCGATCAGCGCGTGGCAGTTCCTCGGCACCAGCGACTTCTGGTTCCAGTCGATGCAGAACTGGCAGAGCGAGTTCCTCGCCGTCGGCGTGCTGATCCTGCTCAGCATCGTGCTGCGCCAGCACGCCAGTCCCGAGTCGAAGCCGGTCACCGCGCCGCACGCGCAGACGAGCGCCTGAGCGTCGGGCCGCCGATCAGGCCGCCACCGGCAGCCGCTTGGCGAAGCACACGCTGTACGGGTTGTCGACGTACTCGCCGTAGACCGGGATCGGCTCGTAACCGCTGGACCGGTAGAGCCCGATCGCGGCCGGCAGGTAGGTGCCGGTCTCCAGGCACACCGTGCGGTGCCCCTGCTGGAACGCCAGCTCCTCCAGCGCCACGAGCAGCTGCCGGGCGATGCCCCGACCTCGGTACGCCGGCCGCACGTACATCCGCTTCAGCTCGCCGGTGTCCGCGTCGAGCGCCTGCAGGCCGCCGCAGCCGACCGCCCGGCCGCCCACCACGGCGGCCAGGTAGCGGACGTCGGTGTGCACGACTGTGACCTGTCCGTCCAGCCCGCCGTCGGCGTCGCGCAGCTCGCGCTGCTGGGCGACGACGAGCGCGGCGATCTCCGGATCGGTGGCGGGACGGGTCTCGATCAACATGCCCGTACGCTAGATCGGCCGGATTTCGCGCAGGTTTCCCGCCACCGACCCGGAAACGGCTACTCGGCGTCCGCCTCCGCCGCGGGCGCGGCCTCGACCTCGTCCTCCGGCCGCACCCGGCGGGCCTTGCGGGCCGCGAGCCGGTCCGAAGCCGACGGGCGGTTCGACTTCTCCTCGAGCCGTACGTCGGTGCCCCGGTTACCCGGCACGAAGTCGACACCGGCGTAGAGGGTCGGCTGCCAGTCGAACTCCCGGTCACCGATGCGCACCAGGTCGCCGGGCTGCGCGCCGGCCTTGGCGAGCTTCTCCTCGACGCCGAGACGGGCCAGCCGGTCGGCCAGGTAACCCACTGCCTCGTCGTTGTCGAAGTTGGTCTGCTTCACCCAGCGCTCCGGCCGGCTGCCGCGCACCGTGTACGAGCCGTCCGGCTCGGCCTCGATGGTGAAGCCGGCGTCGTCGACCGCCTTCGGGCGGATCACGATCCGGGTCGGCTCGGCCGGCGGGGCGGCGCGGCGGCCCTGGTCGACCAGCTCCGCCATCGCGTACGTCAGCTCGCGCAGACCCTCGCGGGTCGCCGCCGAGATCTCGAAGACGCGCAGGCCGCGGGCCTCCAGGTCGGGGCGGACGATGTCGGCCAGGTCCTTGCCGTCCGGCACGTCGACCTTGTTGAGCGCGACCAGCCGGGGCCGGTCGGCGAGCCCGCCGTACTGGGACAACTCCGACTCGATGGCGTCGATGTCGGCGAGCGGGTCGCGTCCGGGCTCCAGCGTCGCGGTGTCGATCACGTGCACCAGCACGGCGCAGCGCTCGACGTGGCGGAGGAACTCCAGGCCCAGGCCCTTGCCGCTGGCCGCACCCGGGATCAGCCCGGGTACGTCGGCGACGGTGAAGGTGTGGTTGTCCACCCGGACCACGCCCAGGTTCGGCACCAGTGTGGTGAACGGGTAGTCGGCGATCTTCGGCTTGGCCGCGGAGATCACCGAGATCAGCGAGGACTTGCCGGCCGACGGGAAGCCGACCAGGCCCACGTCGGCGACGCTCTTGAGCTCCAGCACCACGTCGAGCCGGTCGCCGGGCTCACCCAGCTCGGCGAAGCCGGGCGCCTTGCGGCGCGCGTTCGCCAGCGAGGCGTTGCCGCGCCCGCCCCGGCCGCCCCGGGCCGCCTCGAACGTGGTGCCGACGCCGACCAGGTCGGCCAGCACCTCACCGTCGAGGCTCTGCACCACGGTGCCGTTCGGCACCTTGATGACCAGGTCACGGCCGTTGGCGCCGTCCCGGTTCGAGCCGGCGCCGCCCTTGCCGTTCTCGGCCTTCAGGTGCGGCCGGAAGTGGAAGTCGAGCAGCGTGGTGACCTGCGCGTCGACCACCAGGGACACGCTGCCGCCGTGGCCGCCGTTGCCGCCGTCCGGCCCGCCGAACGGCTTGAACTTCTCCCGGTGGATCGAGACACAGCCGTGCCCGCCGTCGCCGGCCTGCATGTGCAGGACGACCCGGTCAACGAACGTCGTCACGACGCCAATCCTTCCAGCGGGGTCCGCCCCGCGCGTGAAAAGGCGAAGCGGGCCGGGACTCAGAGGTCCGCGGCCCGCTTCGCCAGAAAACTACTGCTGAGGCACGATGCTGACGGTCTTGCGACCGCGCTTGGTGCCGAACTGCACCGAACCGGCGGCCAGCGCGAACAGCGTGTCGTCGCCGCCACGGCCGACCAGGTCACCGGGGTGGAACTTGGTGCCACGCTGACGGATGAGGATCTCACCCGCGCTGACGACCTGACCACCGAAGCGCTTCACGCCGAGTCGCTGGGCCGCGGAGTCACGGCCGTTACGCGAGCTGGACGCACCCTTTTTGTGAGCCATTGGAGGACGACCTACTTCCCGCTGGAGATGCCGGTCACCTTGACCTGGGTCAGCGGCTGGCGGTGACCCTGGCGCTTGTGGTAGCCGGTCTTGTTCTTGAACTTGTGGATCCGGATCTTCGGGCCCTTGGTGTGCGCGGCGATCTCGCCGGACACCGCGACCTTGGCGAGCTTCGCCGCGTCGGTCACCAGGTCGTCACCGTCGACGAGGAGCACCGCGGTGAGCTTCACCGCGTCGCCGGGGGAACCGGCGAGCTTCTCGACCTCGATCACGTCGCCCTCGGCGACCTTGTACTGCTTGCCGCCGGTCTTGACGATCGCGTACATCGGAGGCGGACTCCCTGTCGTTGAGGCTGCTGGCGTCTATTGCACCGTTGTCGGCTGTCACACCGTCGACGGTCGTTCCCACGGCGTCTCGCCGGGAGCCGTGACACCGGCGGCGCGGGCACGCGGGAACTCGGCACACCAAAGTGCGCCGCAGGCAAGCGTACGGCATACCCCGCCCGCCCCCCAAACCGGGCTGCCGATCACGCCTCCCCCGCGCCCGGGAGGCAGGGCCCGACGGACACGACAGGGCCCCCGCTCCGCACGATCTCGGCGGAGCGGGGGCCCTGTTCGCGCAGGTCAGCGCCTCACGGCCGGGTACGCCGCCGGGCTCCGCCACGGCGCGCCCGCCGACGCGGGGCGCCGCTGTCGTCGTCGTTGTCTCCGTCACCGATCGCGTCCGGGTCGTCGGCGGCGGCCAGCCGGGCCGAGTCGCCCTCCTGGCTGTCCGCGACCGCCGGGGCGGCGGGCGTGTCCGCCTCGAACCGGGACAGGTCGTAGCCCTGGGTGTCGTAGTAGTCGTCGTCGGTCTCGACCACCTCGGCGACGGTCCGCTCCGGCGCGGCGGGCGCAGCCGCCGGCTCAGCGGCGGCCTGCGCGGCCGGCTGCTCCGGGGCGGCCTCCACCGCGGGCTTCTCCGCGGCGGCCTTGCGACCCCGGCGACGGCCCTTCTCCTCGGCCGGCGCGGTGACCGCCGAGGCGACCGCCTTGACCTTCTCCCCCGCGCCCCCGCGCGGCTTCTCCGGCACCGGCTCGGTGTGAATGATCACGCCCCGGCCCTTGCAGCACTCGCAGGTCTCGCTGAACGCCTCCAGCAGGCCCGCGCCGATGCGCTTTCGCGTCATCTGCACCAGGCCGAGCGAGGTGATCTCGGTGACCTGGTGCTTGGTGCGGTCCCGGCCGAGGCACTCGGTGAGCCGGCGCAGCACCAGCTCCCGGTTCGACTCCAGCACCATGTCGATGAAGTCGATCACCACGATGCCGCCGAGGTCGCGCAGCCGCAGCTGGCGCACGATCTCCTCGGCCGCCTCCAGGTTGTTGCGGGTGACCGTCTCCTCCAGGTTGCCGCCGGAGCCGGTGTACTTGCCGGTGTTGACGTCGACGACTGTCATCGCCTCGGTGCGGTCGATCACCAGCGAGCCGCCGGAGGGGAGGAAGACCTTCCGGTCCAGCCCCTTGAGGATCTGCTCGTCGATCCGGTACTCGGCGAACACGTCCGCCACCCCGGCGTGCCGGCGCAGCCGCGCCACCAGGTCCGGGGACACGTGCGACAGGTACGACTCGACCACGTCGTACGCGGACTCGCCCTCGATGACCAGTTCGCGGAAGTCCTCGTTGAAGAGGTCCCGGACCACGCGGATGACCAGGTCCGGCTCCTCGTAGAGCAGCACCGGAGCGCCGCCCTCGGTCGCCTTGGCCTGGATGTCCTCCCACTGCGCCTGGAGCCGCTTGACGTCGCGCGCCAGCTCGTCCTCGCTGGCACCCTCGGCCGCGGTCCGGACGATCACGCCGGCGCCGTCCGGCACCAGCTTCTTCAGCACGTCCCGCAGCCGCTTGCGCTCGGTGTCGGGCAGCTTGCGGCTGATCCCGGAGGCGTTGCCGTTCGGCACGTAGACCAGGTGCCGGCCGGAGAGCGCGATGTGGCTGGTCAGCCGCGCGCCCTTGTGCCCGATCGGGTCCTTGGTCACCTGCACCAGCACCGAGTCGCCGGAGCGCAGCGCCTGCTCGATCGAGCGGGCCCGGCCCTCCAGGCCGGTGGCGTCCCAGTTGACCTCACCGGCGTACAGGACCGCGTTGCGCCCACGCCCGATGTCGACGAAGGCCGCCTCCATGCTCGGCAGGACGTTCTGGACCTTGCCGAGGTAGACGTTGCCGGCCATCGTGCCGGACGAGTTACGCGTGACGTAGTGCTCCACGAGCACGCCGTCCTCGAGCACGGCGATCTGGGTGCGGTCGCCCCGCTGGCGGACCACCATGACCCGGTCCACCGCCTCGCGACGGGCCAGGAACTCCGACTCGCTCAGGATCGGCGGCCGGGTACGCCGCTGCTCACGGCCGTCACGCCGACGCTGCCGCTTGGCCTCCAGCCGGGTCGAACCGGAGACACCCTGCACCTCGTCGACCGGCTTGCGCGGCTCACGGATCTTGACGACGGTCGGCACGCCGTCCTCGGCGGCGGTGTCCGCCTCCCCGGCGCCCCGGCGGCGACGACGGCGACGGCGGCGGGTCATCCCCTCGCCCTCGGCCTCCTCGTCCTCCGCGGGCTCCTCGGCCTCACCCTCGGCGGTCTCGGCCGCGCCGGGCTCCTCGACGTCCTCGTCGTCGGCCTCGTCCGCGCCGCCCTTGCCCCGGCCACGACCCCTGCGGCCCCGGCGGCGGCGACGCCGGGCCGCGGCCGTCTCGTCGTCCTCGTCCGCCTCGTCGGGCTCCTCGGCCTCGGTGGCCGGCTCCTCCTCGGCGGCTTCCGGCTCGACCTCGACCTCGACCGGCTCGACCTCACGGCGGCCGCGACGGCGGCGCCGGCCGGTCTCGACCGCTTCCTCGATCGGCTCCTCCGCCGCCGGGTACGTCACCTGGACGGCCGGCGCCTCGTCGGGCTGCGGCGCCATGAACAGGACGGTCGGGGCGGAGAGCGCGGCACGACGCCGGCGGCTCGTGGCCGGCGGCGTCTCGGCCGGCTCCTCGGCCGCGCGCGGCACGGCGGCGCCTGTCGACACCACGCCCGTCGCGTCCGCCGGGCCACCGCCGCGGGCCAGGTTGACCTCTTCGGTACGCGCAGCCGCGGCGCTCGCGTCTCCAACGGTCCCGCCGGTCTCGGTCTCGGCGTCCTCGTCCTCGAGGTCCTCGCCGGTCTCACCGATGCCGGCCGTGCCGCCGGTGCTCACCGTGCCGCCGGCGGCCTTGTTCCCGCCGGCGGTGGCCTTGTCGCCGGCGGCGGTCCGGTCGCCGGCGGCGGTGCGCCGGCCGGCGGCGGTGCGCTCGCCGGCGCGGGCCCGACCAGCGGTCCCGGCAGGGGCCTGCCCGGCGGTCTCCGCGGTGGCTGCTCCGCCCGTGGCGGCCTCGCCGCCGTCGATGTCGGCGCGTCCCTCGGCGATCAGGTCGCCTCCGGGCACGGAGACCGGCCCGTCGATCGCCCCGTCCGCGGGCGCCTGCCCCGCGGCGGCGGACTCGTCCGGCGCGACGGTCTCGGCAGCCGGAGGCGTGGCCTTGCGACGACGGGTCCGGGTGACCTTGACCGGCGGCACGACCTCCTCCGAGGCGGCCTCCACACCGGCCGCGGCCACCGGCTCCTCGACCGCCTTCGCCGGCGTCGCCTTACGACGCCGCCGGGTGGTCTTCGGCGCGGTGTCCAACTCGCCGGCCACCGGCGCGAGCACCTCGGCCTGCGGCGACTCGCCGCTGCCGGTCACTGTCGTGGACGCCTCGACGGGCGCGTCGGTCTGCTCCGGCTGGTTCAGCGGAGCGGCCTTGCGGCGGCTGGCCCGCTTACGGGCCGGCGGCTTGGTCTCGGCGACGCCTTCCGCAGTGACGCCGCCTTCCACCGCGGCGACACCTTCCGCGGTGGCGCCGTGGGCACTGCCGGAGGAGGCACCCTCCGTGCGGGCAGAGGCGGCGCTGTCAGCGCTGCCGGAGGCGGTGGCGGCGCTGTCGGCGGTCGTCCCGGCCGGCTCCGCGCCGGTCCGTTCGCCGCCCTCGGGCTCGTTCTCGAGCATGGACGTTCTCCAGTTCTGGCCGCCCCGGGCGCGGGTGAGCGCTGCCACGCAGGGTTGCCGCAAAGGTGTTTCCGCCGGGCACGCAAACGCGCGACCGCCGAAGTCTGCCTGCCAGAGCGCTGACCGACGGTCAGCGCTCTCCGATGGTTGCCCCGTCGCGATCCGCGTCCAACGGATCGACGATCTCGCCCTGCGCGGTCAGCGTGCCCTGCGCCAGCCGGATCACCTTCGGGGTGACCGGCGGCTCCAGGGCGGCCACCGCGCGGAGGCCGGCCAGGACGTCATCGGGCCGAACGGACGGGGTGACCTGCCGCACGACCAGTTCGAGTATCGCACACGGTACGGCCGCCGCCCCGGAAGGCGTCTCAGCCGGAGCCATGGCATCGATCGATGCCACTGCCGCGCGGGTGTCGAACGTACGCCGCCCCTGCTTGGTCATCCGCTCGACCTGGATCTCCTCGGCCGCGGTGAAGGCCGCCACCGCCCCCGCGAGCACCTTCGGATCGACCTCGGGCAGCTCGATACGCCAGTACGACGCCTCGATCCGGTCCGCCAGGCTGCCGCCGGTGGCCTCCACCGCGTCGAGCACGTCGAGCCCGGGCGAGAGGGCGGCGTCGAGGGCCGCGCGCAGCCGCGCCGGGTCGACCGGCTCACGGAGCCCGATCTCCAGGTACTCGGCCTCGCTCGCCACACCCGTCGGAGCGGCCGAGGCGTACGAGATCTTCGGGTGCGGGGTGAACCCCTGGGAGAAGGCGATCGGCACGCCGGCCCGGCGCAGCGCGCGCTCGAAGGCCCGGGCGAAGTCCCGGTGCGAGGTGAACCGCAGCGGCCCACGCTTGGCGTACCGGATACGGATCCGCTGGACGACGGGGGCCTGGCCGCCCTCGGGTTGAGGCTTTCTGGCGATCGTGAGCTCCTCGGCTGTGCCTGCGTATCGGTCTCATCCTGACGCAGCGCCCACCGCGCCGCACACCCGGGGCCACCC
>NZ_WBKS01000085.1:0-25068 GCF_008868145.1 Micromonospora sp. AMSO1212t | reverse complement strand
CCGCCCCGTCGATCAAGGAGTTTGAGGGCTGGGGAGGGCCGGAACGTGACCGAAAGTCCTTGATCACCGGGCGAGGGCGGGGGTCAGCCCGCGCCGAGCCAGGGCAGGAGGTGGCCGGCCTGGCGGCGTACCTGGTGACCGCCGGGTAGGTACACCGGGCCCTGTCCGCGCCACGCCGTGACCAGGGCGTCCAGTGCCGCCACGTGCCTGTGGGACAGCGCGGCCGGCGCGGCGCCCAGCTCGCGGGCCCAGGTGTGCAGCACCCGGGTACGGACGGCGGCAGGCAACTCGCCGAGCCCGGCGACGGACAGCCCGCCGTCAGCAATCCGGACCTCCGCGAGCGCGGCGTCGGCGAGCGCGTCGAGCGCGGCGTTGTCGGCCGCGAGCAGCCCGGCGGTGCGGGCGAGGTTCGCCACCACCCCCGGCCCCAGCGCGTCGACGAGTGCCGGCAGCGCGTCGGCCCGGACCCGCGCCCGGGCGTACGCGGGATCGGCGTTGTGCGGGTCCGCCCACGGATCGAGTCCGAGCGCGGCGCAGGCAGCCCGGGTGTCGGCGCGCGGAACGTCGAGCAGCGGCCGCAACAGGGGCACCCCGTCGACGTCGCGCCGCTCCGGCATCCCGGACAGCCCGCGCGGTCCGGCGCCCCGGGCCAGCGCCAGCAGGACGGTCTCGGCCTGGTCGTCGCGCGTGTGCCCGAGCAGCACCCCGGCTGCGTCGTACCGGTTGGCGGCGGCAATCAGCGCCTCGTACCGGGCCTCGCGGGCGGCCGCCTCCGGGCCACCGGGCCGGCCGTCCACCCGTACCGGAAGCACCTCGACCGGGTCGAGCCCTTGGGCGCGGGCCCAGCCGGCGACCGCCTCGGCCCGTCCGGCGGACCCGGCCTGCAGGCCGTGGTCGACGGTCACCAGGCCGGCCGGGCGTCCGAGCCGGGGGGCCACGAACGCGGTGGCGGCGGCGAGCGCGAGCGAGTCGGCCCCGCCGGAGCAGCCCACCAGCACCGGGCCGGTGCCCGGCAGGCCGGTCAGCACCCGGCGGACGGCGAGCCGGACGGCGGCGACGGCGGGATCGGGCGACGGAGAGCGGCGCGACCGGGTGCCGGAATCAGCCCAGCCGCCGGAACCGGCCGGGCCGACCGGAGCTGCCGAGCCAGCCGAACCAGCCGAGCCGGGCGGATCAGCCGACGGGCGGGGTGGCACCGGCGGGCCCGTGTACGCGGGACACCCAGGCGTCCGGGTCGCCCAGCTCGTCCAGGCGGGGCAGCGTCAGCGGGGACGAGAAGATCTTGTTGAAGCCCGCCATCCCCACCCGGTCGACCACGCCGTGCACGAACTTGCGGCCCTCGGCGTACTGGCGCATCTTGACCTCGATGCCGAGCAGCCGCCGGATCGCCTTCTCCAGCGGGTTGCCGGACTCGCGGCGCCGGTTGAACGCCGCCCGGATCGATTCGACGCTGGGGATGACCTGCGGGCCCACGCCGTCCATCACAAACTCGGCGTGGCCCTCCAGCAGCGTCATCAGCGCGGTCAGCCGGTCCAGCACCGCACGCTGGGCCGGGGTCTGCACGATGTCCAGCACGCTGGCCCGGCTCTCCGGGTCCTTCACCGCGTCGGAGAGCGTGGCCACGCCGCGGCGCAGCCGCTCCAGCAGGTGCTCGCCGCCCTGGGAGGCGTCCACGAACGCCTGCACCTCGCCGAGGAAGTACGCGCGCATCCACGGCACGGCGGTGAACTGGGTGCGGTGGGTGACCTCGTGCAGGCACACCCAGAGCCGGAAGTCGCGCGAGTCGGCGCCGAGCTTCCGTTCGACCTCGAGGATGTTCGGCGCCACCAGCAGCAGTTGGCCGGGGTCGCCGGCGAAGACCTCGTACTGGCCGAGCACGCGGCCGGAGAGGTACGCCAGCACGGTGCCGGCCTGCACACCGGTCACCCGGGAGCCGATCGCCTCGGTGAGGGCACCGGGCCGCTTGTCGCCGGAGAGGCGCTCGACAAGCGGCGAGACCACCTCACGCAGGCCGGCGATGTTGGCCGCCGCCCAGTCCCGGCGGTCGACCACGCGTACCGGCGGGTGTGCGACCTGCGCCCGCAGGCCGGTGTAGTCGGCGACGTGACCGGCTGCCTCGTCGGTCAGCCGGCGCAGGTCGCCGACCACGTCGGTGGCCTCGGCGTACGACACCCGGGGGCCCGACTTGCTCAGCGCCCCCGCGGTAGCGGCGGCCAGATCCCAGTCCACGAACTGCGCCATGAACCCACCGTACCCGCGCCGGAACACCCCCACCCGGGCTCGCGCCCGCCGATCGACGCCCGTCGGTCAGCGGCAGCCGCACCCGGCGAGCGCGGAGGTGATCCGGTCCAGGGCCGCCCGGGTCTCGTCCAGCGAGCCCTGGGTCCGGTCGGTGAGCACGGCGAAGGTGAGCAGCCGGCCGTCGGCTGTGGTCACCGTGCCGGCGATCGCGTTGACGCCGCTCAACGTGCCGGTCTTGGCCCGGACGACGCCCGCGCCGGCGCTTGTCGCCGCCGCCCGGTAGCGCTCGTCGAGCGTGCCGGACCAGCCGCCGACCGGCAGGCCGCCGAAGATCGCCGCGAGTTCGGGGTGGCTGCCGTTGCCGGCGAGCGTGATCAGGTCGGTGAGCAGCGAAGGGCTGATCCGGTTGGTGCGGGACAGCCCGCTGCCGTCGGCCAGGCTGATCTCGCCGGCGGGCAGGCCCAGTTCGCCGAGCACCTGGTCGGTGGCGGCCGCGCCGCCGACGAACGAGCCGGGCTTGCCCTTGGCGAGCGCCACCTGGCGGGCCATCGCCTCGGCGATCACGTTGTCGCTGTCGCTGATCATGATGTCGACCAGCCGGATCATCGGCAGGGACTCGACAGTGCCGAGTTCGGCGCCGGGGGCCGTACCCGTGGCGCCGGACGCGGCCGGCGCGGTGCCCCGGCTCACCTGGGCGGCACCGCCGGTCAGGCCGAGCAGCTTGGCGAACTGCCGGCCGGCGGTCAGGTCGGGCTGCGGCACCCGCTCGGCGGCGTGATTGGTCTGCTCGGCGGTGCGCCGCGCCTCCGCCGCGTTCTTCCGGGCGCCGTCGGTCATCAACGCGGTGATCGCCGCGCCGAAGCCGCCGGTGGGGATGTCGGCATCCCAGCCGGGCTCGAAGACCGGGCCGCTGAACAGCGACGAGTCGACGATCACCTTGGTCGGGGCGGTGCCGCCGAGCGCGTCGCGCACCTGGGCGGCGAGGTCGTCCAGCCGGGCCGCGCCGGGGTAGAAGCCGTTCTTGTCCACGGCGAGCGTGGGGTCGCCGCCGCCGACCAGGACCACCTCGCCCGGGTTCGCACCGGCCACCGCGCGGGTCGGGATCCGGTAGGCCGGGCCGCGCGCCGCGAGCACCGCCACGCCGGTCGCCAGCTTGGTCACCGAGGCGGGCACGGTGGGGGTGTCCTGGCCGCTGCCGTAGAGCGCCTGGCCCGTGCTCACGTCGGCCACCGACACATGCACCCGGTCGCCGAGCGCGGCGGCCCGGACCAGCGGGTCCAGGGCGGAGCGGATGCCGGCCCCGGTGGGCAGCGGGGCGTTGCCGTCCGGCCCGGCAAGCACGGCCTGCGGGGAGGGCTCGGGCGGCGCGGCGACCGCCGTACCCGTGCTGTCGTCGTCGCCCAGCCACCCGGCGACCGGGCCGGGGCGCAGCACCGCGAGCCCGGCCACCGCCAGGGCCAGCACGAGCACGGAGGCGAGCGCCGCGACGAGCCGCATGCGACGTCGCGGCCGAGCCGGGGGCGGCCCGGAGGGTACGGGCGGCGCGGCGCCGGCCGGCGGGACCGGCGGGCTGACCGGGATCGGATCCGGCGCGCCGGGCCGGTTCAGCGCAGCCGTCGGCTCGTGCGGCGGCCCGACGCGGGCCGAGCCGCTCGCCGGGCCGGAGCCGTGGTGCGGCGGGCCGACGCGGGCGGACCCGGTGGCCGGAGCCGGACGATGAGGGACGTTCGCCCCCGGGACGGACACCCGCCCGGTGGCCCCGCCGGGGCCGGAACCGGCGGACCCGCGCCCGTCAACCCTCTCGGGGCGGTAGTGTGAATCTTCCCTCCCCACGGCCCCCTCCTCCCCGCTCGAAATCGCCTTGGGCGACACTACTTCGGTCCGAACACTATGCGGCGGCCGGAGCCGACGGGGGGCGTTCACCCCGCGCCGGGGGTGAGCCGCTGGTTTCCGTTAGCCAGCGTGGGCAAACGAGGGAGCGTGGAAGATGGATTTCGACGTCACGGTTGAGATCCCGAAGGGTCACCGCAACAAGTACGAGGTAGACCACGCGACCGGCCGCATCCGGCTGGACCGCACCCTCTTCACCTCCACGCAGTACCCGGCCGACTACGGGTTCATCGAGGGCACCCTGGGCGAGGACGGCGACCCGCTGGACGCGCTGGTGCTGGTGCCGGAGCCGACGTTCCCGGGCTGCCTGATCCGCTGCCGCACCATCGGCATGTTCCGGATGACGGACGAGAAGGGCGGCGACGACAAGGTCCTCTGCGTTCCCTACGAGGACCCCCGTCAGGAGCACCTGCGCGACATCCACCACCTGGGCGAGTTCGACCGGCTGGAGATCCAGCACTTCTTCGAGGTCTACAAGGACCTGGAGCCGGGCAAGTCGGTCGAGGGCGCGACCTGGGTCGGCCGGGTCGAGGCCGAGGCGGAGATCGTCGCCTCGTACCGGCGCGCCAAGGAGGCCGAGGAGCGCGGCGAGACGCTGCACTGACGCTCACGCCTGCCGCAGGCCCGGGTCGTGCTTCGCGACCCGGCCTCCGCGTGTTCATGCGAGCAGGTCGCGGGCCCGGTCGTAGAGGCCGAGCACCGCGCAGGCCACCGGCACGACCGCGACCACGAGCGCGGTGTCGGTCAGGTCGGCCAGCCGGCCGAGGTACGGGGAGACCGGGCGCCGGGCGTACGTGGCGCCGGCGGTGACCGCCGTCAGGGCCAGGGCCAGCCCGCCCACCGTCAGCGCGAGCCGGCCACCCGGACCGGCCCGGTCGGCCAGCACCACGCCGAGCAGCGCGAACCCGGCCAGCCCGGCGACGACCGCGGGCACCCGGTGCCGTACCGCCACGAACAGGCGGGAGCGCAGCAGCAGCACCCCGCAGGCGACGGCGGCGAGCAGCAGTCCGGCGGGCCGGCCGACGGAGACGAGCACCGCGACCGCGCCGACGGCCAGCACCGCGTGGCCGAGCAGCATCCCGGTGAGCACCTCCTCGGCGCGGGCGACAGCCGCGTGCACCCGGCCGCGGTCCGGCAGGTCCCGGGTGCCGGCCGGGCTGGGCAGGGTGAGCGGCGGCAGCGGCAGCTTGCCGACCCGGATCGCCAGCAGCGGCAGCCCGCCGAGCGCGAACACCAGCACGGCGAGCAGGACGGCGGCGGTGCCGTCCGGGTCGAGCAGCAGCCCGCCGAGCGCTGCTGCCACGCCTGCCACGCCGACCGTCACTCCGGCCACGAAGACGCGGGACCGGCTGGCCACGCCGAGCAGGCCGAGCACCGCCGCCAGCAGCAGCGCCACCGAGCCGACGAGCAGTTCGGGGGCACCCACCCAGCGCAGGCCGGGGATCGGGCCGACCGGATCGCCGGAGGCGACAGCCAGCGCCCCGGTCACGGCGGCCCAGGGCAGCGCGTACCCGCCGAGCGTTGCGCCGACCGGGCCGTCCCCGTACGCCCGGGACGCCGCGGTGGCGGTGAGCACCAGGATCAGGGCGACCGCCGCGGCGACCGGCCAGCCGCGCGCGCCCGGCCCGGCGGCGGCCACGGCGACCAGCCCGACGGCCAGGGGTACGGCGGCGCCGGCTAGCGCGGCGGCCCGGGTGGCGTGGCCGGACCAGGCGGCGCCCCGGCGCCGGGCGCCGTCCACGATCGCCTCGACCACGTCGTCGTACTCCAGCTCGGGCCACTGGGCGCGGGCCGGCACGAGGTGCAGCACCTCGCCGTCGCGGACGCCCTGCGGCAGCAGCGCCTGGGCGGTGACGAGCACCGCGCCGTCGGTCCGGCGCAGCACCCATCCGCCGTGCCGTTCCCCGTCGTCGGCCAGTCCCTCACCGGCGTGCCGGAGCACCTCGGGCAGCAGCTCGGCCAGGGGCACCTGTTCCGGCAGGGCCACGTCGACCCGCCGCCTGGGCGCGCTGATGGTGACCCGGGCGAGCCCGCTTGTCATCGAGGTATCTCCATATCGAGCGGGAACAGTGGGCTGACGGACGAGAGGACTTTACCTACGATGAGCCAGGCTCGGGTTACCCAGAGCCACTTTCGGGAGGGTTGAGTGTCCACTGTCGTCATCAAGCGGCCGCCACGCCGCCCGGCCCCGGAGATCCCGGTCGGTGAGCTGCCCGTCGAGGCGCCGCCGGAGATCCCCGCGGCGGCCGGTGGGCGCTGGCAGCAGGCGCTGATGGTGTTGCCGATGCTCGGCGGGACGGTGGCCATGGCGATGATGTTCGGCCGCGGCGGCGGGGCGTACTCGTACGTGGTGGGCGGCATGTTCGGCCTCTCCTCGCTGGCGATGCTGGTGACCACCTGGGGCAGCGCCGGGCCGAAGAAGTCCGAGCTGATGGCCGCCCGCCGGGAGTACCTGCGGCACCTGGCCACGCTGCGCCGCCGGGTGCGGGAGACCGCCGGGGCCCAGCGGGCCGGGTTGTCCTACCGCCATCCCGAGCCGGGGCGGCTCTGGTCGACTGTCGACAGCCACCGGGTCTGGGAACGCCGGCCGGGTGACCCGGACTTCGCCGTGGTGCGGGTCGGTGTGGGGCCGCAGACGCTGGCCACCCCGCTGGTCCCGCCGGTCACCCGCCCGCTGGAGGAGCTGGAACCGATGACGGCCGGGGCGCTGCGGCGCTTCCTGGACGCGTACTCGGTGGTGCCGGACCTGCCGGTGGCGTTGTCGCTGCGCAGTTTCGCCCGGGTCTTCGTGCGCGGCCCGGCCGGCCCGGTACGCGGTGCCGGCTCGCCCGCCACGCAGGCGCTGGCCCGGGCGGTGCTCACCCAGCTCGCCGTCTTCCACGCGCCGGACGAGCTGCTGATCGCGGTCTGCGCCGGGCCGGAACGCCGGACGGTCTGGGAGTGGGTGAAGTGGCTGCCGCACGCCCACCATCCGGCGCGCACCGACGCGCTGGGCCCGGTGCGGCTGGTCACCAGTTCCGCCGCCGACCTGGAACGGCTGCTCGACGACGTGCTCGGCGCCCGGTCCCGGTTCAGCCCGCACGGCACGGCGACCGACGGGCCGCATGTCGTGGTGGTGCTCGACGGCGGTGATCTGACCGGCGCGACCGACCTGGCCGGTGACGGCGGCGTCGACGCGGTCACCGTGCTCGACCTGGACACCCCGCCGCCCCGGCTGCTCGACCGGTACGCGCTCCTGCTCGACCTGGTCGACGGCCGGCTGCACTCGCACTCCGCGGAGGGGCACGCCGAGGTGGGCGCCGCCGACGCGCTGGCGCCCGCCGACGCCGAGGCGGTGGCCCGGCGGCTCGCGCCCCTACGGCTCGCCGGCACGGTACGCGGACCGGACGCGCCGCCCGGCGCCGAGCTGGGCCTGCCCGAGCTGCTCGGGCTGGGCGACCCGGAGAGCTTCACCGCCGAGCAGGGCTGGGCACCCCGGGCCGCGCGGGACCGGCTGCGGGTGCCGATCGGGGTGGGCGCCGACGGCGGGGCGATCGACCTCGACCTGAAGGAGTCGGCGCAGGACGGCATGGGCCCGCACGGCCTGCTGATCGGCGCGACCGGCTCGGGCAAGTCGGAGCTGCTGCGCACGCTGGTGCTCGGGCTGGCCGCCACACACAGCTCGGAGCAGCTCAACTTCGTGCTCGTCGACTTCAAGGGCGGCGCCACGTTCGCGCCGTTCGAGCGGCTGCCGCACACCGCAGCCGTGATCACCAACCTGGCCGACGCGCTGCCGCTGGTGGACCGCATGGTCGACGCGATCAACGGGGAGCTGATGCGCCGGCAGGAGCTGCTGCGCCGGGCCGGCAACTTCGCGAGCGTGCGCGACTACGAGCGGGCCCGGGCGGCCGGCTCGCCGCTGGCCCCGCTGCCGTCGCTGCTGCTGATCTGCGACGAGTTCTCCGAGCTGCTGTCGGCCAAGCCCGACTTCATCGACCTGTTCGTGCAGATCGGGCGGCTGGGCCGGTCGCTCGGCGTGCACCTGCTGCTCGCCAGCCAGCGCCTTGAGGAGGGGCGGCTGCGCGGGCTGGACACGCACCTGTCGTACCGGATCGGGTTGCGGACGTTCTCGGCGCTGGAGTCCCGGACGGTGCTGGGCGTGCCGGACGCGTACGAGTTGCCGCGCAGCCCGGGGCACGGTTACCTGCGCTCGGGCACCGACCCGCTGGTCCGGTTCAGGACCGCGTACGTCTCCGGCGCGGTCCGCCGCCGCGGCGGTGCGGTGGGCGCGTCCGGCACCGGTGAGGCACGCGTGCTCACGTTCTCCACCCACCTGGTCCCGGTGCCCGAGCCGCCCGAGCCCGTCGCGCCGCCCGCCGAGGACGACGGCGGCGAGACGCTCCTCGACCTGCTCGTGGACCGGCTGGCCGGGCAGGGCCCGCCGGCGCACCAGGTGTGGCTGCCGCCGCTGGACGCCTCGCCCGCCCTGGACGAGCTGCTCGGTCCGGTCGGCGCCGACCCGGTACGCGGGCTCACAGTCGCGAATCCGGAGCTGCACGGGGCGCTCCAGGTGCCGGTGGCCGTGGTGGACAAGCCGTTCGAGCAGCGGCGTGACCTGCTCTGGCTGGCGCTGGACGGCGCGGCCGGGCACGTCGCGGTGGTCGGCACCACCCGCAGCGGCCGGTCCGGTCTCTTGCGCACGCTGGTCTGTGCGCTCGCGCTCACCCACACCCCGGCCGAGGTGCAGGTCTACTGCCTCGACTTCGGCAGCGGGACGCTCGGCACGCTGCGCGACCTGCCGCACGTGGGCGGCGTCAGCGGACGGACCGACGGCACCGCCGTACGCCGTACCGTCGGCGAGGTCGCCGGGCTGCTGGCCGAGCGGGAACGGCGTTTCGCCGAGGCCGGTGTGGAGTCGATGGCCGCGTGGCGACGGCGGCGGGCGGCGGGCGCGCCGGACCCGTTCGGGGACGTGTTCCTGGTGGTGGACGGCTGGAACACGTTGCGCGGCGAGTACGAGGACCTGGAACCACTTGTCACCGAACTCGCCACCCGGGGCCTGGCGTACGGGGTGCACGTGGTGGCGAGCGCCCTGCGCTGGTCGGACTTCCGGCCGGCGATCCGCGACCTGTTCGGCTCCCGGCTGGAGTTGCGCCTCGGCGACCCGGCCGACTCGGTGGTGGTCAAGCGGGCGCTGGCGGCCACCGTGCCGGAGGAGCGTCCGGGACGCGGCATCACGGCGGGCGGGCTGCACTTCCTCACCGCCGAACCCCGTGTCGAGGCGCTCGGCGCGGAGACCGCCGATCTGGTGAAGGCGGTGGCAGGCGCGTGGACCGGTCCGTCCGCGCCCCGGGTGCGGTTGCTTCCGCCGGTGCTGCCGTACGCCGAGCTGGACCAGAGCGCGACGAGCGGGCTGGCGTTCCCGATCGGCGTGGCCGAGGCGGACCTGTCCCAGGTGGTGCTGGACTTCGCCACCGAGCCGAACTTCGTGGTCTTCGGCGACGCCGAGTGCGGCAAGTCGTCGTTCCTGCGCGCGCTGGCCACCTCGATCGTCAACCGGTTCACCCCGGAGCAGGCCCGGGTGATGCTTGTGGACTACCGGCGCAGCCTGATGGGCGTGATCGAGACCCCGCACCTGATCGGGTACGGTACCGCCGCGCCGCACACCGCCGAGCTGATCGAGTCGGCCGCCGGCTATCTCCACGGGCGGCAGCCGGGCCCGGAGGTGACCCCGGCGCAGCTGCGCAGCCGGTCGTGGTGGAAGGGGCCGGAGCTGTTCGTGCTCGTGGACGACTACGACCTGGTGGCCGGCGGGCCGACGAACCCGTTGCGGGCGCTGGAGGAACACCTGCCGCACGCGCGGGACGTGGGGCTGCACCTGGTGCTGGCCCGGCGTACCGGCGGCGCCGGGCGGACCGCGTACGAGCCGATCGTGCAGCGGCTGCGCGAGCTGTCCACGGCCGGGCTGGTGATGTCGGGCGGGCCGGAGGAGGGTGCGCTCGTCGGTCAGGTCAAGGCGGGGCCGCTGCCCCCGGGGCGGGCGCGTCTGGTCACCCGCCGGGAGGGGGTGCGCCTGGTGCAACTGGCGCATCTCCCGCCCGGGTGATCCGCCTCGCGGAGTTGCCCCGTGACGGTCGGGACAACCGGTAATCTCCGTGCAGCATGTGTCTGACGCGACCGAACGGCTGGGGAATGTGACAGGGGATCGGCAGGGACCGCCCGGTGGGCCGCCCCGGCGTCTCGCCGGACGCGCGTTGCTCGCCGCCGTGTCGGCGCTGGTCGCCGTGGCCGGTCCGCTGACACCGCCGGCCCATGCCGCACCTGCCGCCCCGGCCACAGTGGCGCGGCCGTGGGTGAGCCCCGACCGCCTGCTGCGCACCGACCAGGTGCGCGACGAGCAGTGGCAGCTGGAGGAGTTGCGGGCGAAGACCGCGTGGCGCACCTCGACCGGGCGTGGCGTGGTGGTCGCGGTGATCGACTCCGGTGTGGACGGCACCCATCCCGACCTGGCCGGCCAGGTGCTGCCCGGCCTGGATCTGGTGACGCCGGACGGCTCGGACGGCCCGGACCCGGTGGGGCACGGCACCACGGTGGCCGGGCTGATCGCCGGGCGGGCCGACGACGACCGGGGCGTGGTGGGGCTGGCGCCGGACGCCAAGATCCTTCCGGTCCGGGTCCTCGACGCCGAGAACCGCTACGACGACGCGCTGGTCATCGCCAAGGCGGTGCGCTGGGCCGTCGACAACGGCGCCCAGGTGGTCAACCTGTCGCTCGGCGGCAGCAGCGACAACCCGGCCCTGGCCGCGGCGCTGGACTACGCGTTCGCCCGGGACGTGGTGGTGGTCGCCTGCACCGGCAACCTGGCCACCTCGACGACCACCGAGGTCTGGTACCCGGCCCGGGAGCCGGGTGTGCTCGCGGTCGCCGGGCTGGAGCGGACCAGCGAGAACCTCTGGTCCGGCTCGATCACGGGTCACGAGACGGTGCTCAGCGCCCCGGCCACCGGGCTCTACGGCGCCCGGCCGGAGGGCTACTGGCGGGTGCAGGGGACGAGCTTCGCCGCACCGCTCGTCGCCGCGACCGCCGCCCTGGTCCGCGCGCGTTATCCGAAGATGTCGGCCGGGGACGTGGTGAACCGGCTGATCGCCACCGCCCGGGATCTCGGCCCGACGGGCCGGGACGACCGGTTCGGCTACGGCCTGGTCGACCCGGTGGCCGCGCTCACCGCCGACGTGCCGTCGGTGGGTCACAACCCGCTCGACGACAACGCCTCCCCCGGCGTGGTGGGCTTCGGTCCGGCGCCCGGCGACGGGCGGGACACCCGGGCCGCCGCGGCGGGCCGGGGTGGCGACCCGCTCGGGCGTACGACGGAGGCCTGGAACGCCCGGCCGGCGGGCCAGACGGACGTCTCCGCGCCGGAGCGGCTCTGGACCGGACTGGCCCTGTTCGTCGCGCTCGTCACCGGCACCGCGTTGATGGTTCGCCGGTTCCGGCAGACCCGTCGCTGAACCGGTCTGATCCCGCCCCTGGATGGGTAGGGGAAGCCCCATGGAGACCACCGGGGCGACGGTCACGCACCGGTCGTGGCGGAGCCGCCGCCTCGACCCCGAGCACTCGCTGGGCCTGCGGCTCAGCCTGACCGTGCTCGCGGCGTTCCTGGTGCTGGTGCCGTTCGCCCTGCTCGCGCTGCTGGTGCTCGGCGCCTGGCCGCCGCTGCTGCGGCTGGACGCCTCGATCACCGACGCGTTCCACGGGTACGCGCAGGACCATCCCGCCTGGGCCGCTGTGATGACGGTCTGGACGCACGTGTTCGGGCCCGGCCCGCTGCGGGTGGCCGCGGTCGTGGTGGTGGTGTGGCTGGTCCGGCGCGGCGCGCCCCGCCTCGCGGTCTGGGTGGTGGTCACCATGGTCGCCGGCGGGCTGCTCGGCGCGCTGCTCAAGCTGCTCGTCGGCCGGGACCGGCCGGATCTGCTGGACCCGGTGGCCCGGGCCGCCGGCTACTCCTTCCCGTCCGGTCACGCGCTCAACGCGACCCTGGCGGCGGGTGTGCTGCTGCTGGTGTTCCTGCCGTTCGTGCGGGACAGCCGCCGGGGCCGGACCGCGCTGTGGACCGCCGCCCTGCTGGTCACTGTGGTGACCGGGCTCAGCCGGATCACGCTCGGCGTGCACTGGACCAGCGACGTGGTGGGCGGCTGGGTGCTCGGGGTGGCGGTGGTGGCCGCGACCTCGGCCGCCTTCGCCACCTGGCGCAGCGGATCCGGGCGGCCGTCCGCCCACCCGCTCCGGGAGGGGGTCGAGCCGGAGCTGGCCGACCGGCGGCCGGAGGGCGGCCGGGCGTAGCCGGACCTCCGCCGGGGTACAGGCGAGCCCATGTCCGATGTCGTGATCCGAGTCACCCGGCGTGTCCTGCTGCCGCTGGCTCTGCTCTTCGCACTGATGGTGGGCCTGGGCCTGCTGGTGACCCGGGTGCTGGCCCGCACCTGGCCGTTCACCGTGGAGGACACGGTCAACCGGGAGCTGGCCGGCGACCGGACGCCGGGTTGGAACGACGTCTCACTGGTGTTCAGCACGCTCGCCAGCACCCAGATGATCGTGGTGGTGACGGTACTGGCGGCGCTGGTCCTGCGGCTGGTGCTGCACCGCTGGCGGGAACCGCTGTTCCTGTGCGCGGCGGTGACAGCGCAGGCACTGATCTTCCTGTTCACCACCATGGCCATCGACCGGAACCGTCCGGCCGTCGCGCACATGGACGCCTCCCCGCCCACGTCCAGCTTCCCGTCCGGGCACACCTCGGCGGCGACCGCGCTCTACGTCGGTTTCGCGGTGCTGCTGGCGCTGCGGGCGCGCAGCACCCCGGCCAAGGTCGGCTGGTGGACGCTGCTGGTGCTGGTGCCGATCGGTGTGGCGCTCACCCGGATGTACCGGGGCATGCACCACCCCAGCGACGTGGTCGCCTCGTTCCTCAACGGCGGCGCCTGCGTGGCGATCATGGCGCGGGCGATACTGGACCGCACGCTCACCTGGGGCCGTGCCCGGCTGACGCTGTCCCGCTCCGGCGACGAGGCGGCACCGGCGCGAGCACCGGCGGGTGGCTGAGCGCCGCCGGCCGACTCAGGTGCAGTCGCCGGTGGCCACTCCCCGGGTACGCTCCGCGCCCGCGAGCGCCACCGGTCGCGCCTCGGCGGCGGTCACCGCGAAGCCGGTGTTCGGGTCGTCCGCCGCCGCCGCGAAGATCACGCCGAGCACCAGGCCGTTCGAGGAGACCAGCGGGCCGCCGGAGTTGCCGCTGCGCACCAGCGCCCGGATCGTGTAGATCTCCCGGTTGACGTCGCCGGTCGAGTAGATGTCCGGGCCGGTGATCCGGTCGACGTCCCGGATCCGGGCCGGGCGGGCGTCGTACGGGCCGTCGAGCGGGAACCCGAGCACGATCGCGTCCGCGCCGGTCGCGGCCGGACCGGCGGCGAAGCGCAGCGACGGTCCGGGCAGCCCGGGTACGTAGAGCACCGCGAGATCCCGGTCCGGGTCGTAGACCACCACCTCGCCGTCGTACCGCTCGCCGCGCAGTTCCACGGCCACCGAGCGGGTGCCGGCCACCACGTGCGCGTTGGTCATCACCCGGTCGTCGGCGTACACGAAGCCGGAGCCCTCGATGCGCCGCGAGCAGCTCGGCGCGGAGCCGAGCACCTTCACCACCGACCGCCTGCTGTTCTGCACCACCTGGGAGTTGGCCAGCGCCGGGTCGGGCGGCGCGACCTGCCGGGCCCGGGTCGGCGCGAGGTCGCCGAACACGTCCGGGAAGCCGTTTGTGTCGACCGTGTCGCGCAGTGCCGTGGACAGGTCCTGCGCCCTGTCCGGCAGCACCTGGTCGACGACGGTGAGCAGCGCGCTGTTGCGCACCGAGGAGGCCAGCCACGGCACCGAGGAGGAGCCGAGCGGCACGGCGACCAGCCACGCCACGAGCATCACCGCGACGACCGAGATGAACGCGCCGCCGACGTCGTCGATCTTCCGCCCGGCCGGCCCGGTGATGGCGGCCCGGAGATTGGAGCCGAGCCAGCCGGCCAGCGCCTGCCCCAGCACCGCGAGCCCGAAGATCGCCACCAGGGAGATCAGCACGCGCGTGCCGCTCGTCGTGAACTGCTGCGCGATCAGCGGCCCGACCTGGAGGCCGAGCAGCGCGCCCAGGAAGAAGCCGGAGAACGACAGGGCCCCGATGACGAAGCCCTGACGGTATCCGCTGATCGCGAACACGAGCATGAGCAGAAGAAGGACGAGATCCACGGCGGACACGCCCCAAGGGTACGGGCACCGGGCCCGCGGTCGGCTCAGCGCTCGCGGAACGTGACCCGGGGATGCGTACGGGTGATCACCGCACCGGGCTCTCGTCGGCCGCCTCGGTGCCCGCCGACGGAGCGGGCGTGGCGTCCACCGGCGGCAGGTCCACCACGCGCGAGTGCGGCCAGGGCCGGGACCAGCCGCCCATCTCCAGCAGCCGGTCGATCACGCCCGCGGTGAAGCCCCAGACGAGCATGCCACGTGCGGAGAAGGCGGGACCGATCCAGCCGCTCGGGTGGCGTACCCGCATGCGGTTGTCCGGGTCGACCAGCTCGCTGACCGGCAGCCGGGCCACGTGCGCGACCTCGGCCGGCTCGCGCGGGTGCACCGGGTGCGGGTCGTGCCACCAGGCGAGCACCGGAGTGACCACGAAGTCGCTGACCGGGATCCAGAGCCGGGGCAGCTCGGCCAGCACCGTCACGCTGCCCGGGTCGAGGCCGACCTCCTCGTTCGCCTCGCGCAGCGCGGTGGCGCGGGCGTCCGCGTCCTCCGGGTCGGCCGCCCCGCCCGGGAAGGCCGGCTGCCCGGCGTGGTTGCGCAGCGTCGCGGCGCGCTGGAGCACGAGCACGTCCGGCCCGGCGCCGGGCTCCTCGCCGAGCAGCACCAGCACGGCGCTCTCCCGGCCGCCGCTCTCCGGCGTGACGATGCGGGTGAAGTCCTCCGCCCGCGCGGTGCCGAGCCGGCCCAGCAGCGGGTCGAACCACCCGGGTGGCCGTCGGGTCATACCCGCACCCCGAGGTGGCGCTGGAGCAGCGCGGCGAGGCGGGCGTCGTCGAGCGCGCCGGTCGCGTCGGTGTGCCGGATCCGCCCGTCGGCGTCGACCAGCACCGTCAGCGGGAACGCGTTGCGTTCGAGCGCACGCTGGAACGCGTCGCCCTGGTCGAGCAGCATCGGGAAGTCGACGCCGTAGTCCTCGCCGATGGACTGCGCGCCGCCGCGGCTGTCCCGGCTGTTCACGCCGATCACCTGGAACCGGCCGTCGGCCCGCTCGCTGAGCCGCTGGAAGGCGGGCAGTTCCTTGCGGCACGGCGGGCACCAGGACGCCCACACGTTGATCACCGCCGGACCCTTGACGTCGCGCAGACTTACCGGCGTGCCGCCGGTGAAGCAGTTGAGCGTCAGGTCGGGTAGCTGGTCCCCGGCCTTGCCGACCGGCGCCGGGGACGCCGAGGCGGGCGCGACCGTCAGCGGGGTGCAGTCGGCGAACGGCGAGGGACGCTCGGCCCGGGTCGCCGGCGCGGGGCGTTCCGGCTGCTCGGCCGTGGCGGTGCAGCCCGCCGCCGCCAGCAGCAGCGGGGCGAGCAGGAACGCGAGCCGGCGCATCACGGCACGTCCGCCGCGGCCGCCTGCTGCGGCACCAGGTCGGGATCGAGGCCGACGGCCACCGCCAGGTCACGGGCGCGGGGCCCCTTGAGCAGCTTGGCCGCGGCGGCCGGCTCGGTCGGCCCGGTGCCGTACGCGGGGCACAGCTTCGCCAGCGTGCACGCACCGCAGGCGGGCTTGCGGGCGTGGCAGACCCGGCGGCCGTGGAAGATCACCCGGTGCGACAGCATCGTCCAGTCGCGCTTGGGGTAGAGCGCGCCGATCGCGTGCTCGATCTTGACCGGGTCGGTCTCGGTGGTGAGCTGCCACCGCTGCACCAGCCGCTGGAAGTGGGTGTCGACGGTGATGCCGGGGACGCCGAAGGCGTTGCCGAGGATGACGTTGGCGGTCTTGCGGCCGATCCCCGGCAGGGTCACCAGGTCGGCCAGCCGGCCGGGCACCTCGCCGTCGTACCGCTCGCAGAGCGCCCGCCCGAGGTTGATCAGGGAGCTGGTCTTGTTGCGGTAGAACCCGGTGGGCCGGATCATCTCCTCCAGCTCGGCGCGGTCCGCCCCGGCGTAGTCGGCGGCGGTGCGGTAGCGGGCGAACAGCTTCGGCGTGACCTCGTTGACCTTCTTGTCGGTGCACTGGGCGGACAGGATCGTCGCCACTGCGAGCTCCAGCGCGTTGGAGTGGTCGAGTTCACAGTGCGCGTCGGGGTGCGTCTCGGTCAGCACGCGGCCGATGCGCCGGGCGCGGCGCGTACGGCCGAGGTCGGTCTCGGGGGAGCGCGTGGTCACGTCGGCCAGCCTACGTCGCGGGGCCGACGCTCCGGCGGCTCGGCGCGGCCGGGTGCGCTCAGCCACCCGCCGGTGCGGTGATCTTGCCGGTCCCGTCGAGCTTCGCGCCGGTGTCCGGGAAGTCCGCCCGGTTCAGCTCGCGGACCAGTCCGAGGCCGCGGTCCTGCCGGTCGACCGACGGACGGCCCACGCCGTTCATCACCGTGGAGGTGAACGTGCCGCCGGCGAACTTCCCCTCGGCGGTGAGCGACACCTTGAGCACGCCGCCCCAGCCGAGCCGGCCCGAGCTGTTCAGCGACTTGCCGCCACCGGCGAAGTTGCCGAGGCTGTACGCGATCAGCCGCCCCTTGTAGAACTCCATCCCGCGCAGCACGTGCGGGCCGTGCCCGATGACCAGGTCGGCGCCGGCGTCGATGACGGTCCGGGAGAAGCGGACCGGGTCACCGCGGTTCTCGCCGAAGAACATCTCGGTACCCGGCTTCACCCGGGTCTTGTCGGCGCCCTCGGCGCCCATGTGTACCTGCACCACCACGATCTGGGCGGACTCCTTGGCCATCTCGACCACCTGCTTGGCGGCGTTCAGGTCGACCAGGCTGTTGGACCAGGGGTACGACGAGAAGCCCACCACGGCGACCTTGATGCCCTTGACGTCCACCACGGTGATCTCGCCCGGCGCACCGGTGTGCTTGAGCCCGTGCGCCTCCAGCGCCGACTGGGTGTTCTCGTAGCCCTGGCGGCCGTAGTCGTAGCCGTGGTTGTTGGCCTGGTTGAGCAGCTGGAACCCGGCCGAACGCAGGTGCGCGGCGTAACCGGGCGGCGCGCGGAACTGATAGCAGTTCTTCGGCTCCGGGCCGCACTTGCCGGCGCCGGTGTCGTCGGTGAGCGGCTCCTCCAGGTTGCCCATCACCAGGTCGCCCTTGAGCGCCGACTTGACGTCGTCGAAGAAGCCCTTGCCGCCGTTGGGCGGCAGCCGGTCCGGCGCGTTGCCCATGATCACGTCACCGGTCGCGGTGAGCGAGATCGACGGTTCCTTCGACGCGTCCGGCGCCGCCGGCTGGTCACCTGTCTGGGGCCCGGCCGAGCCGGTCGATCCGCCGCCCTGTCCCGCCTGCCACCTGGGGTCGCCGCCGGACCCGCCGGTGTCCCCGCCGCAGCCGGCGACGAACAGGACCGCGACGAGCGCGGCGAACGCGGCCAGGCGCCGACCGGGCACCGCGCGACGCGGGCCGGGAACGGCAGCGGGCGGTCCGGCGACGGCGGCGCGGAGGGTACGGGGCACAGAACGGGCGGGAGCGTACATCGTCGGCGACGCTACCGTCCCCGGGACGCCGCGACGAGGGCCGATCGGTCGGAAAACCCGGCGCGCCGGATATGACCCGTCCATGTCAGCCCGCCCGCCGGTCGGACCAGGGCACGACGGTCCCGGCGCCGCCGGAGCGGACGGCGGCGTGCACGGCCCGGGCCAGCGGCGCGCCCCAGGCCGACCGGGGACCGCCGTACGGGGCCGGATCCCCGTCGGCCGGGCAGAGCACCGTCACCGCGTCGGTGGGGGTGCCGGTGGCCGGCAGTCCCAGTTCCCAGATCGCCTGCGCCTTCGCCTCGGTGGCGGTGGCCACGGCGTTGACCAGGGCGGCGTCGCCGAGCCGCACCGGCACGTACGCGACGATGTTGACAGTGCCGACGTGCTGCGCGGGCCGGGCCGGTTCGCTCGCGGCGGGCGGCGCCGGCTCGGGCGCGGCGGCCCACACCGGCGTGCCCAGGCCCACCGTCGCCCAGACCCGGACGCCGCCGTCGGTGCGGCGGACCACCTCGGTCACGTCCACGCCGGTCAGCAGCCCGACCCCGGGGCCGTCCAGTTCGAGGCCGTGCGCCAGCTCGGCCAGGTGCGCGGCGGGGTCGTCCCGGTCGTACGACATCGGCACCGTCGCGTTCAGCACCCACCCGCGGACGCCGATCCCCCCGCCCAGCGGCGCGGAGCCGACCGCCAGCAGCGGCGCCTCGGCCCGCCAGGCCAGCATCGGGATGTCCCACCCGGATTCGGACCGGCTGGTCAGGAACGGCTCACACAGCACGCCGGTCACCCTACGATCACAGGAGGGAACGGGTGGCGCCGGGCCGGGCCGGAAGCGGGATCTTAGCTGCTCACCGGGTCGGGCGGGTTACGCCCAACGATCAAGATTCCAGGGGTGCACCTCTGATTCCTACTCATGTGCGCCTAGACTGGCGGCGCGCGAGGGATCAGCGGACGGCGGACCCGGCCGACGGACGGCACGCGCAGGCGGAGGTGCGCGATGGACGAGGTACTGGCCCGCAGCGGGATCTTCCAGGGTGTCGACCCGGAGGCTGCCGAGGCGCTCGCCAAGGAGATGGAGACGATCGAGGTCCGCAAGGGCGAAATCGTCTTCAACGAGGGCGAACCCGGCGACAGTCTCTACATCCTTCTGTCCGGCAAGATCAAGGTGGGTCGCCGCGCGGCGGACGGCCGGCAGAACCTGATCGCCGTGATGGGCCCGTCGGACATGGTCGGCGAGCTGTCGCTCTTCGACCCCGGTCCGCGTACGGCGACCGCCACGGCGGTCACCGACACCCGGCTGGTCCGGCTGCGCAAGCAGGCGCTGCGGCCGTGGCTGAACAACCGGCCCGAGATCGCCGAGCAGTTGCTGCGGGTGCTGGCCCGCCGGCTGCGCCGGACCAACGACTCGCTCGCCGACCTGATCTTCACGGACGTGCCCGGCCGGGTCGCCAAGAACCTGCTCCAGATGGCCGGCCGCTTCGGCACCCGCGACGGCGGCGTGCTGCGCGTGACGCACGACCTCACCCAGGAGGAGATCGCCCAGCTCGTCGGCGCCTCCCGGGAGACCGTCAACAAGGCGCTGGCCGACTTCGCCTCGCGCGGCTGGCTGCGGCTGGACGGCAAGAGCATCATCATCCTCGACCCGGAGCGACTGGCCCGCCGCGCGCGGGTCTGACCTCCGTACCGGCTTCCCCGGCCCGGCCCGCCTCCGCGCGGGACCGGGCCGGCGCCGTCTCTGCCCGCCGCAGAATCGCTTGGTCCGGCCGGGCCGGTGTCGTCAGGCTGGGACGATGCCTGATCACGTCGCCGTCCTCTCCGACATCCACGGTGTGCTGCCCGCGCTGGAAGCAGTCCTGGCCGAGCCGGACGTGGCCGCCGCCGACCTGATCGTCCTCACCGGTGACCTGGCCGCCGGTCCGCAGCCGGTCGAGGTGCTGGACCGGCTGGCGGCGCTCGGTGACCGGGCCTGCTGGGTCGGCGGGAACGCCGACCGGGAGCTGGTGCAGGCGCGGGCCGGCAAGTCCTCCTCGATCGAGGTCTCGGACTGGGCCGCCGGGCAGCTCCGCGACGACCAGGTGGCCCGGCTGGCCGCGCTGCCGCCGTCCGTCACGCTGCCGGTCACCGGTCTGGGCGAGGTGCTGTTCTGCCACGCGACCCCACGCGACGACGAGGAGGTCGTGCTCGTCGACTCGCGGCTCGACCGCTGGGCCGAGGTCTTCACCGGCCTGCCGGCCGAGGTCGGCGCGGTGGTCTGCGGGCACACGCACATGCCGTTCAGCCGGCTGGTCGACCGCCGCCTGGTGGTCAACCCGGGCAGTGTCGGCATGCCGTACGGGGGCGCGGGCGCCTGGTGGGCGCTGCTCGGCCCCGGTGTGCAGTTGCGCCGGACCCGCTTCGACGTGGACGCCGCCTGCGCCCGGGTCGCCGCCGAATCCACGTTTCCGGACGCCGCGGCCTGGGCCGACGAGTACGTCCGCTCCCGCCACTCCGACGCCGACGCCCTCACGGTCTTCGCTCCCCGGGACGGCCGCTGACCCGAGTGCTCGGGGGGCGACCGTCCAGCCTGGAGCGGGGCATCGCGATCCGCGACGCTGGGATAGCGTGAAGTAGTGACGGACCGGCGGTATCGGATCCTCCTCGTCTCCAGCAGCGGCGGCGTCCTGCTCGACCTGCTCGCGCTCCGCCCGTGGTGGGAGCGACACGACCCGGTGTGGGTGGCGGTCCGCGCCCCCGACACGGAGGTGGCGCTGACCGGGCAGCGGGTGCACTGGCAGCCCGAGCTGTCGACGCGCACCCGGTGGCGGGTGCTGCCGGCGGCCTGGCGGGCCCTGCGGCTGCTGCGCCGGGAGCGACCCGACGTGGTGGTCTCGGCCGGCACCGGCGTGGCCGTCGGCGTCTTCCTCGCCGCCCGCCTGCTCGGGGTGCCGTCGCTGTGGCTGGAGACGTTCAACATGACCGGGCCCGCCGGAGCCGCCGCCCGGCTCTGCTCCCGCCTCGCCGCCGCCGTGCTGGTGCAGCGACCCGCCCTGCTGGCGTCCCGGCCCCGCGCGGTCCTCATCGGAGAGCTCTACTAGCCATGGCCCGCCTCCTGGTCACCGTCGGCATGGGTCCGTGGCCGTTCGACCGCCTGATCGAGGGTGTCGCGCCGCTGTGTGCCGCGCACGAGGTGTTCGTCCAGACCGGCACGTCGGCGGTGACCCCGCCGTGTCCGCACGCCCCGTTCCTGCCCCTGGACGACCTGCGGAGGCGGCTGACCGACGCCGACGTGGTCATCACCCACGCCGGGAACACGGTGCGGCTGGTCCAGCGGCTCGGCCGGGTGCCGGTCGCGGTGGCCCGGGAGGCGGCACGGGGCGAGATGGGCAACGACCATCAGGTCGACTACCTGCGCGAGGAGGAACGCTCCGGCCGGGTGGTCGCGGTGTGGGACGTGGCCGAGCTGCCGGCCGTGGTGGCCGCGCACCCGCAGCGGCAACACCGGTTGCTCGCGGACCGCCCGTTGCCCGGCCCGGTCGACGGCGAACGCCTGGCCGCCACTCTGGACGCGCTCTGCGCCCGGCTGGTCCGATGAACCGGGCCGACGGGGCGACACGCCAGGCGGGTGTGCAGCCCTTCGCCACCCACCCGCTACGTCGGTACGCGTTCGCCTGGGCCGCACTGTCCGGCCGCACCGGCCGGCACCTCGACCTGGGCTGCGGCACCGGAGACTTCCTCGCCGTGCTGCACGAACACGGCACCGTGACGTGCGAGGGCGCCGACCCGCACCCGGGTTACCTCGCCGAGCTGGCGGCCCGCCACCCGGATCTGCCGCTGCGCCGGCTCGGGGTCGGCGAGCCGCTGCCGTTCGCCGACCGCCACTTCGACTCGGTGAGCCTGCTCGACGTGCTGGAACACGTGCCCGACGAGATCGCGCTGCTGACCGAGACGCACCGGGTGCTCGCCCCCGGTGGGCTGCTGGTGCTCACCGTGCCCCGGCGGCACGTCTTCACCTTCCTCGATCCGGACAATGCCAAGTTCGACTTCCCGCGGCTGCACCGCCGGATCTACTCGTGGCGGTTCGGGTCGCAGGTGTGGCACAACCGGTTCGCCGACCTCTCCGACAACCTGCGCGGCGACATGTCGGTCGGCCGGGACCGGCACACCAACTACCGCACCGCAGAACTGCTCCGGCTGCTGCGCACGGCGGGCTTCACCCCGACCACTGTGACCGGCGCCAACCTCTTCTGGCGGTGGTTGCAGATCCCGGCGCTGCTCACCGGCGGCCCGGTGCGCCGCCTGCTGGAGCGCGGCATCCACCTCGACGGTCGGCTGTTCCGCTCGGCCAACCTCTTCGTCCTCGCCCGGAGACTGCCGTGACTGTCGCCGACACCGCCCGCCTCGCCTGGTTCTTCGGCCGGCTCGCCGTCAAGGAACGGATCGCGCCCCGGCTGCACGTACGGCCGCTGGTCGCCGAGCTGTTCCTCACCGACAACTGCAACCTGCGCTGCACGAGCTGCGGCTGCTGGACCACGAACACCAAGGGTGAACTCTCCACCGACGAGTGGCGCGACGTCCTGCGTCAGCTGGTCGCGCTGCGCATCCACAAGGTGAACTTCACCGGCGGCGAGCCGCTGATCCGGCCGGACGCGGTGACCCTGATGTCGTACGCCCGCGAGGTGGGGGTACGCCACCTGCATCTGAACACCAACGGCATCCGCCTCACCCCGCCCGTTCTGGACGAGGTGCTCGCCGCGGGCGTACGCAGCTTCAACGTCTCCGTCGACGGCCCGACGGCGTTGGTGCACGACCGGATTCGCGGGCGACTCGGTGCCTTCGAGACGACGACCCGGCACCTGCGGAACCTGATCGCCGCCCGGGACCGGCTCGGTCTGAAGGTACGCATGAACTTCACCGTCATGCGGGACAACGTGGACAGCCTGCCCGGTATCGCGGCACTGGCCCAGGAGCTGGGTGTGACGCTCTATCTCAACCTGGTCACCGACCGGACGTTCCTGTTCCGCACCGACGCGGTCACCACCCAGACCGACGTGGCCGGCGACCGGCTCGACGCGGCGATGGCCCAGCTGGAGACGATGGCCCGGGCCGACCGGCGGTGGTTGCCGCGTTATTCGGAGCTGCGTTACCTGCGCGGGCACTTCGACGATCTCGTCCAGCGCGACCTGCCCTGCGCCGAGTCGCAGCTCAAGTTGATGGTGCACTCCCGGGGGGAGATCGGCGGCTGCTGGGCGCACGACCCGACCGCCTCGGTCCGGCAGCGCCCGATCGCCGAGATCATCGACGCGCCGGAATACCGTGCCGAGCACGCGCGGCTGTTCCGCAAGGAGTGCGTCGGCTGCGGCAGCAACTACAGCCTCAACCTGCGCTGGCGACCGGGCACCTACCTGGCCGACCGGCAGTGGCTGCGGGGGCGGCGCAGTCTTGTCTGAGCCGATGCGCCCGAGCCAGCCGCTGTACGACGCGCTGGCGCCCGGCTACGAGGAGCATTTCGCGGTGCCGCACCGGCGTGCCTACGACGACCTGGCGTGGGAGCGGGTCCGGGCGTTGTTGCCGCCGGGCGCCCCGGTGGTGGACGCCGGTTGCGGCGTGGGTCGGTGGGCGCGGCGGCTGCTCGACCTCGGCCATCCGGTGACCGGCGTCGAACAGGCGCCGGGCATGGTCGCCGAGCTGCGCCGTCATCCGCCCGGTTCCGGCTTCACACTGGTCGAGGGCTCGATGACGGAGGTGACGCTGCCGGCCACGGCCGGCGCGGTGCTGGCGATGGGTTCCCTGCAGTACACAGCCGATCCCGAGCGGGCGGTCCGGCACCTGGCCGGGTGGTTGCGCCCGGGCGGGGCGCTGGCCGTGCTGGTCGACTCGCTGGTGGGCCTGGTCCTCGAGCTGGTCGGTGCGGGCCGGGACGACGAGGCGGTGGACCGGCTGACCCGTCGGCGGGGTGTCTGGCTTGCCGAGGGGCACGCGGCCGACCTGCACCTGCTGGACCGGGCCCGGCTGGAGGCCGCGTTCCGCGCCGCCGGCCTGGTCGAGATCCGCAGCGCCGGGCTGCTGGTCAGCGCTGCCGCGGTGGGGCGGGCCGGGCTCGCCGGACGGCTGGCCGCCGACCGGGACGCGCTGCTGGCGCTGGAGCGACGGCTGGGGGACGATCCGGTCCTCGCCGACGCCGGTAAGCAACTGCTGGTGACCGGCCGCCGCGCTCCGGGTTGACCGCCCGGCCCGGTTCAGTCCAGGCAGCGGCGGAGCGCCGCGACGACCCGTTCCGCCTGTTCCACAGTGATTTCCGAGGACATCGGCAGGGCCAGCGCCTCGGCGTCCAGCCGTTCGGTCACCGGTAGGCGCTCACCGCCGCCGAGCGGGCCAATGTGGACGGCCGCGAAGTAGGGCTTGGTCTGTACGCCGAGGGCGGCCAGCTGCGTCGCCACTCGGTCGCGCCGGGCGAAGCGGGCCACCCAGTGCACCCAGCAGTGCCGGTCCCCGGGGCGGACCTGCTGGACCTCCACCGGCAGGGCGGACGCGGCGGCGGCGTAGACCTCGGCCACCTCGGCCCGGCACCGGACCAGCGTGTCCAGCTCCGCGAGCTGGTCGACCGCGACGACGGCGTGCAGCTCGTTCATCAGCTCGGAACGGGTCCAGCCGGCCGGTGCGGCGAGGACCGCCTCGGCGGCGTCGGCGGGCAGCACCAGCGCGCCGCCGGCGCCACCGGCCGACACGACCTTGGCGAAGCTCATCGAGTACGAGTGCGACAACGCCTGCTGTGCCACCGGCCGCCCCTGGTGCAGGCTGCCGAGGGCGGCGGCCGAGTCGGCCAGCAGGGCCACCCCGGCGGGGTCGCAGACCGCCCGCAGGGCCGGATAGTCGCACGGGTTGCCGAAGGTGTCGACGCAGAGCACCAGTCGTACGCCGCCCCGGGCGATCGCGGCGGCGACAGCCACGGGGTCGATCGTCCAGGTCGCGGCGTCCACGTCGACGAAGCGCAGCGTGTATCCGAGTTGGACCAGGATCTCGGCGGTCGCGGGGAACGTGTAGGACGGCAGCACCGCCACGTCGCCGGGGCGGGCCGGCCCGACGGTGGCGGCCACCATGATCCGCAGGGCGGCGGTCCCCGAGGCGGTGACCAGCACCCGATGGTCGTCGTCGAGTTGCAACTCCTTGCCGAGGCGTTCGGTCAGCTCGCGCGTCCACCGGTTGCCGTGCTTGACCTCCCCGCTGACGAGCGCCTCCTGCTGGCGGGCG
>NZ_WBKS01000084.1:0-25176 GCF_008868145.1 Micromonospora sp. AMSO1212t | reverse complement strand
GCCGGGTGGTGGGGCTCGGCGACGGCGTTCCGCCGGTGCAGGCGCCGAGGTCGGTCCAGAGCGCCGGTACGGCGGCCGGGGTCCAGCCCGCGCCGGCGGGCGGGGTGTGCGTGACGAGCGCCTGGTAGAGCCGGCCGGCATAGGTGGCCCGGCTGCCGGCGGTCCAGGTGACGCCCTCGGCCCAGGCCGGCGCGTCGCAGGCGACGAGCGTGCCGACGGCGCCGGTCGGCGTGGCGGCGGTGGCGGGCAGGGCGGCGGCGGTGGCGGCGAGCAGCGCGACGCCACCGAGCAGAGCGGTCATCCCACGTCCGAGTCGCATGACATACCTCCTCATCGATGCGCCGGAGGTTATCAGTTAACTTTGTTAAGTGTAAATGCGGCGTACCCTGTCACCACCCCGTTCAGGGCGTGAAGCAGGAACGAAAGCCGCCCGCGGGCGGCCGGGAAGGACGGCGGCGGACGTGGACGCCAGACGCACCACGGTGCGCGACATGCGCCGGGCCAACCGCTCGGTCCTGCTCACCCGCATCTGGCTGGACGGCCCGCTCAGCCGGCACGAACTGGGCCAGTCCACCGCGCTGAGCCTGGCCAGCGTCAGCAACCTGGTCGGCGAGATGATCAACGAGGGTCTGGTCGAGGAGGCCGGCTCGGTCGAGTCCGACGGCGGCCGTCCCCGCGTGCTGCTGCGCGTCGCGCCCGGCTACGGCTACCTCGTCGGCGCCGACGTCGGCGAGACCCGCGTCCAGGTGGAGTTGTTCGACCTGAGCATGACCGCGCTGGCCAAGGCGGAGTACCCGATCGCCGCGGCCGATCCCGATCCCGAGCGGGTCGCCGCTCACCTGCGGCACGGCCTCGCCGCCGTCACCGAGCAGGCGGGCGTCGACCCGGCGGCGGTGCTCGGCTTCGGCGTCGCCGTCGCCGGCACCGTCGAGCGCACCGCCGACGCCGTGGTGCACGCCCAGACGCTCGGCTGGGACGGCGTCCCGCTCGGCGCGATGCTGCGCGCCGGCACCGACGTACCGGTGCACGTGGACAACGGCGCGAAGACGCTCGGCCAGGCCGAGATGTGGTTCGGCGCCGGCCGCGGCGTCCGGCACGCGGTGGTCGCCCTGGTCGGCTCCGGCGTCGGTGCGAGCGTGGTCGCCGACGGCGTCGGCTACCGCGGCGCGCACAGCAGCGCCGGGGAGTGGGGCCACACCACAATCGTGTACGGGGGCCGCCGCTGCCGCTGCGGCAACCTCGGCTGCCTGGAGGCGTACGTCGGTGCGGAGGCGGTGCTGGACCGGTTCCGCCAGGCCAACCGGGGCCGCCCGGCGCCGGGCGCGGACGAGGAGACCGCCTTCGGCGAGCTGCTGCGCTCCACCGGCCGCACCGCCGCGAAGGTGATCGACGAGACGGTCGGCTACCTGGGCGCCGGGGTGGCGAACCTGGTGAACCTGTTCAACCCGGAGCGGGTGGTGCTCGGCGGCTGGGCCGGGCTGGCCCTGGGCGAGCGGTACCTGCCCGCGATCCGCGCGGCGACCGCGCGGCATGCGCTGCGCCAGCCGTACGCGCAGACCTCGATCGAGCTGTGCCGGCTCGGACCGGACGCGGTCGCGATGGGCGCGGCCACCCTGCCGATGACCCGGCTGCTGCGCGACGGCGGCGTGCCCCGCGACCCGGCCGTCCGCCCGGGCCCGGCGTGGGGGCCGGGCCGCCGTCACTGACCTGACCGGCTCTGCCCCCACGCCGGACGACGTCAGCGCTGCCCGCGTACCCGCCGCACGGTGTCGCGGTACCACAGCGCGCTGCGCTTGGGGGTGCGGCGCTGCGTGTCGTAGTCCACCCGGACGATGCCGAACCGCTTGTCGTAGCCGTACGCCCACTCGAAGTTGTCCAGCAGCGACCAGGCGAAGTAGCCGCGCACGTCCGCGCCGGCGGCCCGGGCGCGGGCCACCGCCCGCAGGTGCTCGGTGAGGTAGCCGACCCGGTCGTCGTCGTTCACGAACCCGTCGGCGTCCGGCTTGTCGTCGAACGCGGCGCCGTTCTCGGTGATCACCATGGGCGTGCCCGGGTAGTCGCGGTGCAGCCGCACCAGCAGGTCGGTGAAGGACTCCGGCACGATCTCCCAGTCCATGGCGGTACGCGGCAGGTCGCGGCGGACCACCCGGCGCACCGGCTTGCCGTCGTCGTCGCGGTCGCGGCCCTGCTCGTCCACGCCGGAGTGCAGCTGCCCGAAGTAGTAGTTGACCCCGAGCACGTCGATCGGGGTGGCGATGACGTCCAGGTCGCCCTCCTCCACCGGGATCCGTACCCCCTCGGCGGCCAGGTCCGCCACCACGTCCTGCGGGTACTCCCCGCGCAGCACCGGGTCGAGGTAGAGCCGGTTGGCCAGCCCGTCGGCGGCCCGCGCGGCGTCCCGGTCCGCCGCGCTGCCGGTCTCCGGGTCGGCGGTGGACAGGTTCAGCGTCAGGCCCAGCTCGATCGGTGACCGGGCGGCCTCGCGCAGCCGCCGTGTCGCCAGCCCGTGCCCGAGCAGCAGGTGGTGCGCCGCGGCGATGCCGTCGCCCAGGTTCCGCCGGCCGGGGGCGTGGTCGCCGTAGGCGTACCCGAGCATCGCCGAGCACCACGGCTCGTTGAGCGTGGTCCAGGTGCGGACGCGGTCGCCGAGCGCGGCGAAGACCAGCTCCGCGTAGTCGGCGAACCGGTACGCGGTGTCCCGGTTCGGCCAGCCGCCCGCGTCCTCCAGTTCCTGCGGCAGGTCCCAGTGGTACAGCGTCACCCACGGCTCGACGTCGCGGCCGAGCAGCTCGTCCACCAGCCGGTCGTAGAACGCCAGCCCGGCCACGTTGGCCGGACCGCGACCGCCCGGCTGCACCCGCGGCCAGGCCACCGAGAACCGGTACGTGTCCAGCCCCAGGTCCGCGATGAGCGCGACGTCCTGCGGCATCCGGTGGTAGTGGTCGCACGCCACGTCGCCGTGGTCACCGTTGTGGACCACGCCCGGCACCCGGCAGAACGTGTCCCAGATGGACGGTGTGCGGCCGTCCTCGGCCACCGCGCCCTCGATCTGGTACGACGACGTCGCCACCCCCCACCGGAAGCTCGGCGGCAGCGTGTCGATCGGGTCCGCGCCGGCGACTGACGACGGGCGGGTGAGATCGGTGTCCATGGTTCTCCTCGCGGGTAGCGGGTGGTGGTGTCGGGCGGGTCAGCGGGACGGGGGCGCGACGGCCGGGTGCAGCCGGCACGCGACGGCCCGCGCCGGGTCGTCGACGCGCGGCGCGCCGAGCACCGGCACCTGCTCGTCGCACCCGTCGAACGCCTTCGGGCAGCGGGGGTGGAACGCGCAGCCGGACGGCATGGCGCGCAGGTCCGGCGGGGAGCCGGGGATGCCGGTCAGTTCGCGGCGCGGCCCGTGCAGCGCCGGGAACGAGTGCAGCAACCCCTCGGTGTACGGGTGCAGCGGCTCCCGGTACAGCCGGGCGGCGGGCGCCTCCTCGACGATCCGGCCGCCGTACATGATCGCGATCCGGTCGGAGAACTCCACCAGCAGCGACAGGTCGTGCGTGATGAACAGCACCGCGAAGCCGAGGCGTTCGCGCAGCTCGGCGAGCTGGCCGAGGATCTGCCGCTGCATCACCACGTCCAGCGCGGTGGTCGGTTCGTCCATGATGACCACCTGCGGTTCCAGCGCCAGCGCCATGGCGATCATGACGCGTTGCCGCATGCCGCCGGAGAGCTGGTGCGGGTAGCTGTCCAGCCGGTCGGCGGAGATGCCGACCAGGCGCAGCAGATCCTTCGCGCGGGCCAGCCGGCCCGCCGCGGTGCTCTTGGGCTCATGTGCCCGGATCACGTCGAGCAGCTGCGTGGAGACCTTGTGCACCGGGTTGAGCGAGTTCATCGCGCCCTGGAACACGATCGACGTCTCCGCCCAGCGGAACTCGCGCAGCTTCGCCGGGCTGAGCGTGAGCACGTCGACCGGCGGGCCGTCGGCCGGGTGGTAGATCACCTGGCCGCCGCTGACCACGCCGGGCGGGGGCAGCAGCCGGGTCAGCCCGTAGGCGAGGGTGGACTTGCCGCTGCCGCTCTCCCCGGCCAGCCCGAGCACCTCGCCACGGTGCAGCGTCAGGTCGACGTCGCGGACCGCGCGGACCGCGTCCGCGCCGATGCCGTAGTCGACGCACAGCCCGCGGATCTCCAGCACCTGGTCGCTCATGAGGTCGCGTCCTCTCCGATGGGGTCCGCCGGCCGCTGCATCGGGACCGGTGCCGGGTTCGGCGCGAGGACCGGGGTGAACCCGACGCGCATGGCGACGGTGCGACCGTCGGCGGTACGGATCCGGGTCCGGCCGCCGGTCCGCAGCCGAGGGCTGACGAACTCGTCGATGCCGAAGTTGATCAGCGCCAGCGCGGTGCCGAGCAGCGCGATGGCCAGCCCGGCCGGGACGAACCACCACCAGGCGCCCTGCGCCAGGGCCTGCTGCCCCTGCGCCCAGAACAGGATCGTGCCCCAGTTCCACGACGTCATCGACGAGACGCCGATGAACGCGAGGGTGATCTCCGACATCACCGCGAAGATGACGGTGCCGACGAAGCCGGAGGCGATGATCGCGGTCAGGTTGGGCAGGATCTCGAACCCGATGATCCGCCAGGTCCGCTCGCCGGTGGCGCGCGCGGCCTCGACGTAGTCGCGGCGGCGCAACGACAGCGTCTGGGCGCGCAGCACCCGGGCGCCCCACGCCCACGACGTGAGGCCGATGATGAGCGCCACCAGCGTGTCACTGGCCTGCTCGACCAGGGACGTGACGATGATGATCAGCGGCAGCGCCGGGATCACCAGGAACACGTTCGACACCGCCGACAGGCCCTCGTCGGCCGCACCGCCCAGGTAGCCGGCGGTCACGCCGATCAGGATGGACAGGATGGTGGCGAGCACGCCGGCGATCAGGCCCACCACCATCACGCTGCGCGCGCCGACCAGGATCTGACTGAAGATGTCCTGCCCGAGGTGGGTGGTGCCGAACCAGTGCCGGGCCGAGGGCGCCTGGAGCACGTCGGCGCTGCGGGCGTCCGGGTCGTACGGCGCGATCCACGGTCCGATCACCGCGAGGAGCACGTACACCCCGAGGACGGCCAGGCCGGTCGCGGCCTTGGCGTTGGCGACGAAGCGGAACCGGCGGCGGCGCGCCCGGGCCGACGGCTGCGCCATCGCCCCCTGGCCGGGGATGACCTGCTCGATGCTGGACGGGGAGAGTGTCATCGCTCAGCTCTTTCGGGTCCGCGGGTCGAGGAGCAGGTACGCCACGTCGGCGAGCAGGTTCGCCACCAGCACCGAGATCGTGATGATCAGGAAGATGCCCTGCATCAGCGGATAGTCCTTCGCGCCGACGGCCTGGAAGAGCTGGAACCCCAGACCCGGGTACGAGAAGACGATCTCCACGAGCAGCGTGCCGCCGACGATGAAGCCCAGCGACAGCGCGAACCCGGACACGTTGGGCAGCAGCGCGTTGCGGGCGGCGTAGCTGAGGGCCACCCGGCGCTCGGACAGCCCCTTGGCGTGCGCCACGGTGATGTAGTCCTCGCTGGCGACGGTGACCATCATGTTGCGCATGCTGAGGATCCAGCCGCTCATCGAGGACACCAGGATGGTCGCGGCGGGCAGGATGCTGTGCTGGAGCGCGCTCGGGATGAAGTACGCGTCGAACGCCGGCACCAGACCCGGCTCGTAGCCGCCGGAGGACGGGAAGAAGCTGCCCGGCCCGGCGAACAGCGCGATCGCGACCAGGCCCAGCCAGAAGTACGGGATCGAGGAGAGGAACGTGGTGGCCGGCAGCAGCCCGTCGATCCACGAGCCGCGCCGCCAGCCCGCGCCCACGCCGAGCGCGGTGCCGAGCAGGAAGCTGACGATCGTGGTGACGCCGACCAGTCCGACCGTCCACGGCAGGCTGCTCCCGATCACCTCCGACACCGGGGCGGGGAAGAACGTGAACGACAGCCCCAGGTCGCCGCGCAGGAGCTGCCCCCAGTAGGCGACGTACTGCTCCCACAGCGAGCGGTCGGAGTCCAGCCCGAACAGCACCCGCAGCGACGCGACCGCGTCGGCGCTGATCCGGCCCTGGTTGCGGGAGATCAGCGACTGCACCGGGTCGCCCGGCACCATCCGCGGGATGAAGAAGTTGAGCGTGATCGCCGCCCAGGCGGTGAACAGGTAGAAGGCCACCCGTTGCAGCAGGAACCTCACCGGACCGCCTCCGTTCCGGCCTGCTCGGCGACGGCCTTCTCCGCGGCGACGGTGTCCGCGTCGTACAGCCAGCACGCCGCCCAGTGGCCGGGCGCGTCGTCCACCGGGATCGGCGGCGGCAGGTCGGTGGCACAGCGCGGCATCGCCGCCGGGCAGCGCGGGTGGAACCGGCAGCCGGCCGGCGGGCGGATCAGGCTGGGCGGCTCGCCGTGGCCCCGCTCGCCCTCCGCCGCGCCGTCGCCGCCCGCGCCGGTGATCCGCTCCGGGTCCGGCGCCGAGTCGATCAGCAACCGGGTGTACGGGTGGGCCGGGCGCTGGGTGACGGTCTCGCTGTCGCCGCCCTCGACCATCCGTCCGGCGTACATGACGATCGTCTCGTCGGCGAAGTAGCGGGCCGAGGCGATGTCGTGGGTGATGTAGAGGATCGCCAGGTCGAGCCGGTCCTTGAGGTCCTGGAGCAGGTTGAGCACGCCGAGGCGGATCGACACGTCGAGCATGGACACCGGCTCGTCGGCGAGCAGCACCTCGGGGTCGGCGCCGAGCGCCCGCGCGATCGCCACCCGCTGGCGCTGCCCGCCGGACAGCTCGTGCGGGAACGCGTCGAGGTAGCGCTCCGGCGGGGTGAGCGCGACCCGGGTCAACAGGTCGGCGAGCGCCTTGTCCAGCCCGTCCGGCCCGGTCCCGGCGTTGCCGTGGATGCGCAGCGACCGGGTCAGGTGGTAGCGGACCGTGTGCACCGGGTTCAGCGAGGCGAACGGGTCCTGGAGGATCAGCTGCACCCGGCGCACGTACGCGCGGAACCGGCGCCCGCCGCGGACCCGGGTCGAGCGGCCGTGCAGCCGGATGTCGCCGCCGGTGCGCGGGTAGAGCTGGGCCAGCAGCCGGGCCACCGTGGATTTGCCCGAGCCGGACTCGCCGACGAGCGCTGTCACCCGGCCGCGGCGCAACGCGATCGATACGTCGTCGACGGCGTGCACCACCGCCGGGGTGCGGGAGAGGAGGTCACGCAGCCGCCGGCGGACGGGGAAGTGCTTGGTCAGGCCGACGGCCTCCAGCACCACCTCGTCGGCCGGCGCCGGTGCGCTCTCGGTCAACGTCATGCCGAATTCCTGTCTGGGGTTGCCGAAGCGAGGGGCGGGCGCCGCCGGCCCGGCCGGGCGATCGTGGCCGGGCCGGCGGCGCCGGGTCAGCCGTTGGCCGGCTTGAGGTGCAGCACCACGTCCACCGCGTTGGGCTGGGTGGGCTGGAGCGCGCCGTACGGGTTCGAGTCGTCCGGCCAGCCGGTCCAGTTCTTCGTGCTGTACGCGCCGCCGATGTTGTCCGCGCCCACCGGGATCATCGGCATCTGCTCGACGAAGATCTTCTGCAGGGTGGCCAGCGCGGTGGTGCGGGTGGCGTCGTCGGTGGCGTTGGCGTACGACACCAGCGCGTCGGTCGCCTCCTTGCTCTGGAACCGGCCGAAGTTGCCGGCGGGCGAGGCGGTGCCGACCGGCTTGAGCACCCGGCCGTCCATGACGGTCCGGTAGATGTCGTACGGCGTGGCACCGCTCTCGGTCCACCGGAACGTGGCCTCGAAGTTGCCCTGCTCGACGTTGCGGAACCAGGCGTCCTGGTTGGCCTTGTCGACTGTGGCCGCGATGCCGATCTTCGCCAGGTTGCCCTTCACGATCTCCAGGCTGGTCTGGTAGTCGGACCAGCCGGCCGGGTCGGTGAGCCGGATCGTGACCGGCTTGCCGCTGCGGTCCTTCAGCGTGTTGCCGTCGAGCTTGTAGCCGGCGCCGGTGAGCAGCGCCTTGGCGCCCTCGACGTCGACCTTGTGCTCCTGGCCCTTGTACTCGGGCGCGATGAACGAGTCACCGGCCGGGCTGGGCAGGCCGGTCACGCTCTTGACCTCGGGGTGGAAGTAGCCGGCCTCCGCGGTGGTGAAGATGTCCGCCCGGTCGACGACCATGTTCATGGCCTTGCGCAGCGTCGGGTCGTCGAACGGCTTCTTCGTGGTGTTCAGGTAGAGGCCGTGGATGCCCAGCACCGGCGGCGCCCACATCTTGTGGTTCTTCTGGTCCTTGGCCACGAACACCGTCTGGTAGTTCGGGATGAAGACGAAGCTCCACTCCGACTCGCCGTTCGCCAGCGCGGTGGTCTGCGCGCTGTTGTCGGTGTACGAGGTGTACCGCAGCTCCTTGACCTTCGGCGCGTCCTGCCAGTAGCCGCTGTCGCGTACCGCGAGCGTCATGCTCGCCGGGGTGAACGACTTCAGCGTGTACGGGCCGCTGCCGACCGGCTGCTTCACCGGGTCGCTCGCCGGGTCGGCGATCTTCTCCCACAGGTGCTTGGGCACGATCGGCACCCGCCACAGCACCTTCTGCTGGTTGACGAACTGCGGGCTGGCCATCGAGATGGTGACCTCGTTGCCGCTCGCGGTCGCGTCGGTGTACGGCACGCCCTGATCGTTGAGGGCCGGGAACTTCTTCACCAGGTTGTAGGTGAACGCGACGTCCTCGGCGGTGACCTTCTGCCCGTCGGACCAGGTGGCGTTGTCCCGGATGGTCACCTTGACCGTCTTGTAGTCCGACGACCACTCGGCCTTGGTGGCCAGCCACGGCTTGAACGGCTCGGCCGGCTTGACCGGGTTCCACATCATCAGCGGCTCGTAGATCTGCCACCGGTAGCCGAGCGACGCGGCGGCCGAGGTGGTGAGGAACGGGTTGTTGTTCTCCGCCTGCGGGCCGTTGGGCATGCCGACGTTCAGCACAGTCGCGGCCTGGCCGCTCTTCTTGTTCGCGTTCGGGCTGTCGCCGCAGGCGGCGGCGCCGGTGACCATCGCGCCGGCCAGCGCGAGGGCGAGGAGTTGCCGTCTTCTCATGGAGGTCTCCCTCGGTGGTCCCGCGATCCTCGGGCGGGATGTGGTGGATGGAGGGTGTGCGGTGGTGCCACCGGCGGGCGGGCCCGCCGGTGTGGTCGCCGGGTGCGGCGGGGTGGGTCAGGTGACGCGTGTCGAGTCGCGGGCGGTGAAGCCGGTCGGGATGACGGTCGGGGTGTCCGGCAGCGGGGTGCCGGTGAGGTGGCCGATGAGCAGGCGGGCGGCGGCCGTACCCATCTCCCGCAGTGGCTGGCGCACGGAGCTCAGCGGCGGGTGGGTGTGCCCGGCCAGCGGCAGGTCGTCGAAGCCGACCACCGCCACGTCCTGCGGGACGCGCCGCCCGGCGTCGCGCAGCGCCTGCAACGCCCCGGCGGCCGACAGGTCGTTGTGGGCGAAGACGGCGTCGAACGGCACGCCGTCGGCGAGCAGCCGCCGCACCGCCGCGCGCCCGCACTCGAAGGTGAAGTCGCCCTCCACCACCCGGTCCGGCTCGATCGGTACGCCCGCGTCGGTGTAGGCGCCGGCGAACCCGGCGAGCCGCTCCCGGGTGCAGCCGAACTGCCGCAGGCCGGTGACGACGAGTGGCCGCCGCCGGCCGAGCGCCAGCAGGTGCGCGGCGGCGGCCCGCGCGCCCGCCTCGTTGGTGGTCCGCACCGACGGGAAGCCGGGCTGGTGGCCCCGGTCGTCGATGAGGATGACCGGCAGGCCACGCCGGTGCAGCTCGGTGATGTAGTCGAGCGTCCCCTCCGGTTCGACCACGAGCAGGCCGTCGAACGACTTGGCCGACACCTGGGAGGCGAACCGGCGCATCGACTCGTCGCCGTGGGTGCAGGTGAACAGCAGCATGCCGTAGCCGGCGGCCTCGACCACGTCGGCCGCGCCCTGGAGGACCTCGCCCATCCAGGGCCAGGTCAGCGCGGGGACCAGCATCCCGACCACCCGGGTACGCCCACGGGCCAGCCCGACCGCGCGGGCGCTCGGCACGTACCCGAGGTCGCTGATCACGGCCCGGACCCGGTCGGCGGTGCGCACGTGCACCTCGCCCTTGCCGTTGAGCACCCGGGAGACCGTCGTCTTGCTCACCCCGGCGCGGGTGGCGACGTCGGCGATGGTGATCGGCACGTGACGCTCCCGGGTCGCAGGGATGTGCGGAGTGTTTCGGAACCGGTTGCGGAAGCGGTTCCGTGGCAGTCAACCCAAGTGGCGCGGCTCACGTCAATCACAGACGGATAACGATGCATTGCTAAGTTCGAGCTTTGAAAAAAGTGCCCGTGCAGGGGGTCTGCCGATCAGGGCGTTGAGCAGGGTCGATGCCGTCCGGTCGGACCGTCCTCCATCCGAAGTGGAGGTTCAGGGACGCGCGTACACGTCGCCGGAGTTGGCCTCGTCCGGCAGCGCGCCCAGGTATGCGGCCACCTCGGCGGCCGGGCGCCAGCTGGGCAGCGCGAACTCCATCTCGTCACCGATCGCCACCGTGAACCGGGTGAAGCCGAGCGCGGTGAGCCGGTCCAGGCAGCGCGCCGCCGCCACCCGGGCGATGGTGGTGAACTCGAACGACAACGCCGGGACCGGCCGGCTCAGCCCGGCCAGCACGGCGTCCTCGAAGCCCTCCACGTCGATCTTCACGAACGCCGGTACGCCGTACGCGGCCACGAGCGCGTCCAGTGTGGTGCCCGGCACCTCGATCTGCGCGTCCCAGGTCTCACCCGCCCAGCCGGGCGCGCCGTCGGCGGCGCGGACGAACCCGGGGGAGGCGGTGGAGACCGTCGGATTGGCCGAGTTGACGTGCAGTCGCACCGGGCCGCCCGCACGCCCGCAGGCCGCCTCCACCACTGTCACCGCAGCGTCGCCCGCGTACATCTCGCGCAGCGCCCGGGCGCACAGCGGCTGCGGCTCGACCGCCACCACTGTCGCGCCGAGCCGGCGGAAGCTGCCCAGCCGGTCGCCCACGTGCGCGCCGACGTCGAAGACCAGGTCACCGGCGCGGACCAGCGGGGCGTAGAACGCGTCGAGGGCGGCGTCGCGAGCCGGGTCGCCGTGGTAGAACTCCAGCGATCGGCGCAGACCGGACATCGCCGGGTCCGCCTTGAGCGTCTCGATCACCCCGTCTCGCACACCCCCGACGCTAGCCGCCGCGCCTTGATGGCGAGCCGCATTCGCGTCCGTGAGGCAACCACCCCATCCTCCTAGGATGCAGTAGAGGTGGTGCGCTCGGATCGGCCCGGCAGATCTTGGTAGGAAACGGCCCTTATAGGGGCCACTTCCTACCAAGATCTGCCGCGGTCCCGGTGACCGGAACGCGGATCCCGCCAGTCAAGACGTGCGCTCGTTGACCGAGGCGCCCCACCATGGGTGGAACCTCATGGGTGTCAAACACGGGCGGAGACACCCATGAGGTTCCACCCGCTCACGCGTGGCGGGGGAAAGGGCTGGGCGCGGCGAGGGCTGACGGTCGGGCCCGTCGGTGTGGTTACGGCGTTTCGACGACCTCCTGGCCGAGCGGCCACAGCGCCGCCGGGACCAGCTTGAAGTTGGCCACCCCGAACGGGATGCCGATGATCGTCACGCAGAGCGCGATCCCGGCGAGGATGTGCGAGAGGGCCAGCCACCAACCGGCCAGCACCAGCCAGAGCACGTTCGCCAGTCCGGAGGGGAGCCCGGCGCCGGGCTTCGACACGAGGGTGCGGCCGAACGGCCACAGCGAGTACGAGGCGAGCCGCAGTGAGGCGACGCCGAAGGGGATGGTGACGACGAGGACGAAGCAGATCAGGGCGGCGATGCCGTAGCCGAGGGCCAGGACGAAGCCGCCACCGAAGACGATCCATAACAGGTTCAGCAGAAAGCGGATCACCACTCCATGATCCCTCGCGTTCGCAAGCACGGGGCGGCCTGGGAATACCGGTGTGGATGCCGGGTAGAGGAGGGCGTGACCGAGCCCGAGCCGTCGTGCCTGTGGCGTTCGGGCGGGCGGGCGGTGCCGTGACCCCGGTGGCTCCGGCGGCGCGCCGCGAGGTCCGGGAGGCGTACGAGCGGCTGCGCCGGTACTTCATCGTGGCCCTCCAGGCGGGTCTGGCCGCCGGTCTGGCCTGGTACGTGGCCAGCACGCTGCTCAAGAACCCGCAGCCGCTGTTCGCGCCGGCGGCGGCGGTGGGCACCATCGCCGCGGCGATCGGCAACCGGATCCGGCGCACCGCCGAGCTGCTCGGCGGCGTGATCCTCGGTGTGCTGGTCGGCGACCTCATCATCAAGGTGATCGGGGCCGGACCGGTGCAGACCGGCCTGGTGGTCGCGTTCGCGATCTCGCTGGCGGTGGTGATCCGGGGCAGCGGCGCCGTGATGGTGCAGGCCGGCAGCACCGCGGTCCTGCTGGGCACGGTGGAGCCCAACGCGCCGGACCTGGCCGTGCCGCGGACGGCGAACGCGCTGGTGGGCGGCGGGGTGGCGGTGGTGGTGGCGTTGCTGTTGCTGCCGCTGAATCCGGTCCGGGTGGTGCACCGCGCGGCCGGGCCCACGCTGGACCTGTTCGCCAAGGAGCTGACGGCGACGGCGAAGGCGCTCGCCGCCCGGGACGCCGGGGAGGCCGAGGCGGCGCTGGGCCGGCTGGAGGCGGCCGAGGCCGAGCGGAAGCAGACCACCGAGATCGTCGCGGCGGCCCGGGAGGTGACGGCGTTGTCGCCGTGGCGGTGGCGGCGCCGGGCCCAGTTGCGCCGCTACGAGAACGCCGCCGCCCACCTGGAGCTGGCGTACACGAACAGCCGCAACATGGTCCGCCGGGTGGTGGCGTTGCTGGAGGCCGGGGAGCCGGTTCCGCCGGCCCTGCCGGCCGCGGTCGAGGCGTTCGGGCAGTCGCTGCGGCTGCTGCACCGTGACTTCCTGGCCGGGCGGCCGCCGGACATCGCCCGTACCCGGGCGCGGGACGCCGCGCGGGAGGCCGGCCGGGCGCGTGCCGCCGGTCTCGGTTTCTCCGGCACGATCGTGGCCTCGCAGCTGTTCATCGTGGTCGGCGAGTTGCTGCGGGCGTCCGGCATGACCAAGATCGAAGCGGACCGGATGGCCGGCGTCTGCGAGCATCGACCGGACTCCCGCCCGGACCCAAACGACCGTTAAGCTTCGGCTGTGGGAATCGAGGAACTGTACCCCGCCGGGCGACTGACCGCGGCCCAGCGCGCCACCGCCGCGGCGGGCCTGGACGCGCTGCTGCTCACCCCGGGTTCCGACCTGCGCTACCTGACCGGCTACGACGCCCGCGAGGGGGAGCGGCTGACCTGCCTGGTCCTGCCCGCCGAGGGCGAGCCGACGCTGGTCGTGCCGGTGCTGGAACGGCCGGACGCCGAGGCCGCGCCCGGCGCCGGGTACCGGATCGTCGACCACGCCGACGGCACCGACCCGTGGCCGCTGGTGCGCGCGGCGCTACCCGGCCCGGTCCGCGCCGTCGGTCTGGCCGACCGGATGTGGGCACAGCAGGTCCTCGCGCTGCGCGACGCGCTGCCCGGCGCGGCCCAGCGGCTCGCCTCCGACGTGCTGCGGGAGATGCGGATCCGCAAGTCGCCGGCCGAGGTGGCCGCGCTGGCCGAGGCGGGCGCCGCGATCGACGCGGTGCACCTGCGGATGGGGGAGTGGCTGCGCCCTGGCCGCACCGAGCGGGAGGTCGCCGCCGACCTCGCCGCCGCGATCCGGGCCGCCGGGCACGCCGCTGTCGACTTCGTCATCGTGGCCGCCGGCCCGAACGGCGCGAGCCCGCACCACGGCACCTCGGACCGCCCGATCGGCGTGGGCGAGCCGGTGGTGGTCGACATCGGCGGCACCATGCCGTCGGGCTACCGCTCCGACTGCACCCGCACGTACGTCGCCGGCGGCCCCGCCCCGGCCGAGTTCGTGGACTACTACGCGGTGCTGCGGGAGGCGCAGCGCGACGCGGTGGCCGCCGTCGCGCCGGGCGTGACCGCCGAGGCCCTCGACGCGGTCGCCCGCGACGTGATCGGCGCCGCCGGTTTCGGCGACGCCTTCCTGCACCGCACCGGCCACGGCATCGGCCTCGACGGCCACGAGGAGCCGTACGTGGTGACGGGCAACCCCCGGCCGCTTCAGGCCGGCATGGCCTTCTCGGTCGAACCCGGGATCTATCTCGCCGGGCGGCACGGAGCCCGGATCGAGGACATCGTCGTCTGCACGACGGACGGCGGGCAACGGCTCAACACCACCCCCACGGAGCTCATCGCGCTATGAACGTCGACCGGATCCTGCCCACCGACGAGGCCCACGACCTGCTGGACCTCGCCACCGAACTCGCCGACCGGGAACTGGCCCCCAAGGCCGCCGGTTTCGAGGAGCGCGCCGAGTTCCCCCGGGAGGTGCTGCGCACCCTGGGCCGGGCCGGCCTGCTCGGCCTGCCGTACGCGGAGGAGCACGGCGGCGCCGCCCAGCCGTACGAGGTGTACCTCCAGGTGCTGGAGATCCTCGCCAGCCGGTGGCTGGCGGTGGCCGAGGCGGTCAGCGTGCACACGCTGTCCTGCTACCCGGTGGCCCAGTTCGGCACCGACGAGCAGCGCAAACTCCTGCCGGACATGATCGGCGGGGAGTTGCTCGGGGCGTACTGCCTCTCCGAGCCGCAGGGTGGTTCGGACGCGGCGGCCCTGACCACGCGGGCGGTGCGCGACGGCGACGCGTACGTGGTGACCGGCACCAAGGCGTGGATCACGCACGCCCGGGTGGCCGACTTCTACAACATCTTCTGCCGCACCGGCGGTCCCGGCCCGAAGGGCATCTCCTGCCTGCTGGCCGACCGGTCCACGCCGGGCATCCACCCGCAGGCCGCCGAGCGCACCATGGGCCTGCATGCCTCGCCGATCGCGCAGATCGCCTTCGACGACGCCCGGGTGCCGGCGGAGCGGCTGGTCGGCGGCGAGGGCGCCGGGTTCACCATCGCGATGTCCGCGCTGGACTCCGGCCGCCTGGGCATCGCCGCGTGCGCTGTGGGCCTGGCCCAGGGCGCGCTGGACTACGCGGTCGGCTACGCCCGGGAGCGCCGCCAGTTCGGCCGGGCGATCATCGACTTCCAGGGGCTCGGGTTCAACCTGGCCGACGCCGCCACCCAGATCTCGGCCGCGCGGGCGCTCATGCTCGCCGCCGCGCGGCTGCGTGACGCCGGACGCCCGTACTCGATCGAGGCGGCCAAGGCGAAGCTGTTCGCCACGGACGTGGCGATGCGGGTGACCACCGACGCGGTGCAGGTGCTCGGCGGTGCCGGGTACGTCGCCGACCACCCGGTCGAGCGGTACATGCGTGAGGCCAAGGTGCTCCAGATCGTCGAGGGCACCAACCAGATCCAGCGACTGGTCATCTCCCGCGCGCTGGCGAAGGGCTAGCCTGTCGCGGTGACCTTCCCCCGGATCACCGTGGACCCCGACGTCATGGGGGGTGCGCCCTGCGTACGGCAGTCGCGCATCCCCGTGGCCACCCTGCTGGCCATGATGGCCGAGGGCATGTCCGTCACGGACATCCTCACCGACCTGCCGTTCCTGGACGAGGAGGACATGGCGGAGGTGCTGAACTTCGCCGCGGACGCGGTGCGCGACCGGACGGCCCGCTGAGCGTCACCGCGGCGGGCCGGGTGCGGCGTGGGAGCGCTTTTCCGGCTACTGTGCAGCGCGTGGAGGAGATCGACCGTGCCATCGTCGCCGCGCTGACCGGGGACGGTCGGCTGTCGTACACGGATCTGGCCGAGCGGGTGGGCCTGTCGGTGTCGGCCGTGCACCAGCGGGTCCGCCGGCTGGAGCAGCGCGGTGTGATCAAGGGGTACGTCGCCCGTGTGTCGTTCGAGGCGTTGGACCTGCCGCTGACCGCGTTCGTGGCGATCCGGCCGTTCGACCCGTCGCAGCCGGACGACGCGCCGGAGCGGCTGGCGCACCTGCCCGAGATCGACTCGTGCTACTCGGTGGCGGGGGAGGACTTCTATCTCCTGCTGGTGCGGGTGGCCGGTCCGGCCGACCTGGAGCGGGTGCTCCAGGAGATCCGCACGGCCGCGAACGTCACCACGCGCACGACGGTGGTGCTGTCGACGCCGTACGAGAACCGGCCGCCGAAGATCAGTGGCGAGCTGACCGGTCGGGGGCGTCCCCGTCCGTCGGCGGAGCCGGCAGGTTCCACCGCCTGATCACCCGCCGGCCGTGCTCGTGACCGAGCACGCTGAGCGTGGCGGTGTCCAGCCGCAGCAACGCGCCGGCCGAGGGCGGCAGCCCGATCCAGCGGGCCCCGAGCACGCGCAGGCTGTGCCCGTGCCCGACGAGCGCGACGTCGCCTTCCTCGAGCAGCGGGGCGACCCGGTCCAGGACACGGTCCAGGCGTGCGCCGACCTGCTCCGGTGACTCGCCGCCGGGACCGCCGTCGGTCCAGATCGTCCAGCCGGGCCGTTCGGCCTGGATGTCCGCGGTGGTGCGGCCCTCGTACTCGCCGTAGTGCCACTCGGCCAGGTCGGGCTCGATCGCGTCCACGGTGAGCCCGGCCAGGGCGGCGGTGCGGGTGGCGCGCTGCCGGGGGCTGGACAGGACCCGCGCGAAACGCCGGCCGGCGAGCAGCGGAGCCAGCGCGCCTGCCTGCCGCTCGCCGTCGGCTGTCAGCTCCAGGTCGGTGTACGAGGTGTGCCGGTGGGCGGCGCTCCACGTGGTCTCGCCGTGCCGGATCAGCAGGATCTCGTTCACCGGCCCAGTCAACCATGGTCGGGCGGCGTCGGCCGGGCGTCGAACCTTCAACCTATTGTCCTAGGACGCACTACGCGATGTGCGCCGGTCAACGGCGTTTCACACGACAGTCACCGGGGACGCGACAAGGGCAAGGCGTAGCCGGACGAGGGAGGGCGACATGAGCTTCACCGACAAGGCGAAGAACAAGGCCCAGGAGATGAGCGGCATGGCCAAGGAGCGCATCGGCGACGTGACCGACAACGAACGGTTGCGGGCCGAGGGCGCCTCCGAGCAGAGCACGGCGCGCGCCCGGCAGGCCGGGGAGCACGCCAAGCAGGCGGGCCGCGACGTCAAGGACGCCTTCAACAAGTGAGTACGCGAACGGCGGGCCACCTCATCGCAGAGGTGGCCCGCCGGTCGTGGCGCTGGGGCCGGGATCAGTCGTCGCGGTGCGCGAGCCACCAGGCCTGGCCGGCCTCGGGCAGCATATCGATCGGGTCGTAGTAGGCGTAGCGCTTGTTCAGCGCCTCCAGGTCGGCCGACTCGATCGAGGTGCGGTAGTTCTTGGTCCAGTAGGAGATGCCGCGCTCACGGTCGTAGTCGGTGAGCATGTGCACCCAGCGCTTGCCGACGAACGGCACGTCGCAGACGATCCGCGGGGTGGCGTAGCCGGGCAGGTAGCCCATGATGTCGTGCTGGAGCTGCTGGGCGTGCCAGACGGGGACTCGCCAGTGCTCGGCGTTGGGGATCATGTCGCACATGTAGAAGTAGTAAGGCAGGATGCCCGCCTCGCCCTGGAGCGCGAAGCAGAGGTCGAGCAGGTCGGCGCTGGTGGCGTTGACGCCGCGCATGAGCACGCCCTGGTTGCGGACGTCGCGTACGCCGACGTCGAGCGCGGTCTGGGCGGCCTTGGCGACGAGCGGGGTCAGCGACTGGGCGTGGTTGACGTGGGTGTGGATGGCCAGGTTGACGCCGCGGCGGGCGGCGGTGCGGGCGACCCGTTCGAGGCCCTCGACCACGTCGGGCTGGAGCCAGTGCTGGGGCAGGCCCATGAGCGCCTTGGTGGCGAGCCGGATGTCGCGGATCGTCTCGATCTCCAGCAGCCGCATCAGGTACGACTCGAGGTTGCGCCACGGCACGTTGGCGACGTCGCCACCGGAGACCACCACGTCGCGTACGCCGGGGTGGGCCTTGAGGTAGGTGATGTGGGCGTCGTAGCGGTCGACGGGCTTGAGGGTGAGCTTGAGCTTGTCGACGGCGGGGGTGGAGTTGCCGACGAGGTCCATGCGGGTGCAGTGGCCGCAGTACTGCGGGCAGGTGGAGAGCAGCTCGGCGAGGACCTTGGTGGGGTAGCGGTGGGTGAGGCCCTCGGCGACCCACATGTCGTGTTCGTGGAGGCTGTCGCGGCTGGCGTACGGGTGTGAGGGCCAGTCGGTGCGCCGGTCGGAGGCGACCGGGATCATGTAGCGGCGGATCGGGTCGGCGAGCAGCGCCTCGGTGCTCATCGGCTGATGCGGCACCATGGTGTTGAGCATCTGCGGCGGCACCAGCATGGACATGGTGGCCAGGGCCTTCTGGTCGGCCTCCAGGTCGGCGTAGAAGGTCTCGTCGACGGTGTCGCCGAGGACGGCGCGCAGCTGCTTGATGTTCTTGACGCAGTTGACCCGCTGCCACTGGGCGCTCTCCCACTGGTCGCGGGTGATGTGGCGCCAGCCGGGGAAGCGGGTCCAGTCGGGTTCGACGAGGGGCGCGCGGCGGTATTCGTAGGGCTGTCCGGCGGCCGGGACGGTGGCCGGCGCGTGGCGGGGCGTCGGGATGGTCTCCACCGGTTGGGTCTGGGTCACGGCCCCTCCTCGTCACTGTGCGGGTTGATCAACGGTTGCGAAGGCTACTGGAAAATCTGCGGTGAAGAAATTAGTCTGCCGTAAGTTTTCCCGCGACGCGACCCCTGGCCGGGGGTTCGGGCGGCTGGACATAGGGGGTCGGCGTGACGTCACCGGTGGGCCTGCACCGAGTCGTGGAGCCGGCGGGGGTGCTCCCGCAGGCGGCCTGGCGGCTGGACCCGGACCCGCGGATCGCGGCGAACGAGGTGCGGATCCGGGTCGAGCGGCTGAACCTGGACGCGGCGAGTTTCCGGCAGCTGGCGGAGAAGCACGGCGGCGACGGGGACAAGGTCCGCGCCGAGGTGCTGGAGATCGTGTCGACCCGGGGGAAGATGCAGAACCCGGTGACCGGTTCGGGCGGCATGCTGATCGGCACGGTCGAGGAGGCGGGCCGCCGGTCGCCGCTGGGGCTGAAGGCTGGTGACCGGGTGGCGACGCTCGTGTCGCTGACGCTGACGCCGCTGACGATCACCGACGGGCTGGCCCGCTGGGACGGGCGCAGCGAGCAGGTGCCGTGCGACGGGCACGCGATCCTGTTCGCCCGGTCGATCGCGGCGGTGCTGCCGCCGGACCTGCACCCCGAGTTGTCGCTCGCGGTGCTGGACGTGTGCGGGGCGCCGGCGTTGACGGCGCGGGTGGTGGCCGAGCAGGTGGCGCGGCGGTCCCGCGAGGGTGATCCGCGTCCGGTGGCGGTGGCGGTGATCGGCGGGGCCGGCAAGAGTGGGTCGTTGTCGCTCGCGGCGGCGCGGCGGGCCGGCGCCGCCCGTACCGTCGGGGTGGTTCCGGTGGCCTCGGAGCGGGACGCGTTGACGGCGGCCGGGCTGGCCGACGTGGTGGCGCTCGCGGACGCGCGGGATCCGGTGGGGCTGTCGACGGCGGTGACGACGGCGCTGGGTGTGCCGGCGGACGTGACTGTGGTGTGCGTGGACGTGCCGGGGTGTGAACACGGCGCGGTGCTGGCCACGGCGGACGGCGGTACGGTGATCTTCTTCTCGATGGCGACGAGCTTCGCGGCGGCGGCGCTGGGCGCGGAGGGCCTGGCGGCGGACGTGACGATGCTGGTGGGCAACGGGTACGTGCCGGGGCACGCGGCGCTGGCGCTGGACCTGTTGCGTGCCGAGCCGGGGGTGCGCGGTCTGTTCGAGGCCCGTCTGGCGGCAGACTGAGACCATGACGAACCCCTCGACGCTGTATCGCGGCGGAGTGCTGCACTGTCCGGCCGACCCGAGCGCGACCGCGCTGCTGGTGCGCGACGGGCGGATCGCCTGGCTGGGCACGGGCGCGGACGCGCCGCGGGCGGACCGGGTGGTGGAGCTGGGCGGTGCGCTGGTGACGCCGGCGTTCGTGGACGCGCACGTGCACGCGACGGACACCGGGTTGGCGTTGTCGGGGCTGGATCTGTCGGCGGTGCGGTCGGCGGGTGAGCTGCTGGAGGCGGTGTCGGCGTTCGCGGCGGGTCTGCCGGGTGACGCGGTGGTGCTGGGGCACGGCTGGGACGAGTCGGCCTGGGCGGATCCGGCGTTGCCGGACGCGGCGGCGCTGGATCGGGCGGCCGGTGGGCGGCGGGTGTATCTGTCGCAGGCGTCGATCCATTCGGCGCTGGTGTCGGCGGCGTTGCTGGGGGCGTGCCCGGAGGTGGTGTCGGCGGCCGGGTACGAGGCGTCGGGGTGGCTGCGGCGCGACGCGCATCACGTGGTGCGGGCGGCGGCGTTCAGCTCGGTGACGCGGGCGCAGCGGGTGGCGGTGCAGCGGCGGGCCCTGGAACACGCGGCGTCGCTGGGTGTCGCGGCGGTGCACGAGTGCGGTGGTCCGGACATCTCCGACGAGGAGGACTTCACCGGGCTGCTGGCGATCTCGGGGGCCGGGGTGCCGGAGGTGTACGGGTACTGGGGTGAGCTGCTGGGTGCGGCGAAGGCCCGGGAGCTGGGCGCGGTGGGCGCGGGTGGTGACCTGTTCGCGGACGGGGCGCTGGGGTCGCGGACGGCGCACGTGTCGGCGGCGTACCTGGACGGTGAGGCGGGGGCGTGCGGGCACGGGTACGTGTCGGCGGAGCAGGTGCGTGATCATCTGCTGGACTGCGCGGCGCACGGGTTGCAGGGCGGGTTCCACGCGATCGGGGACGCGGCGATCGGGACGGTGCTTGCGGGGTTCGCGCTGGCGGCGCGGACGGTGGGCACGGACCGGTTGCGGGCGGCCCGGCACCGGGTGGAGCACGCGGAGATCATGAGCAAGGCGCTGATCGCCGGGTTCGTGGAGTACGGGATCGTGGCGTCGATGCAGCCGGCGTTCGACAGGTTGTGGGGCGGCGCGGGCCGGATGTACGAGTCGCGGCTGGGGTTGGCGCGGTCGTTGGAGTCGAATCCGATGGGTGCGATGCACGGGGTCGGTGTGGCGTTGGCGTTCGGGTCGGATTCGCCGGTGACGCCGCTGGATCCGTGGGGGTCGGTGCGGGCGGCGGCGGCGCATCACAATCCGGCGCAGCGGATGAGTGTGCGGGCGGCGTTCGCGGCGCACACGCGTGGCGGGTGGCGGGCGGTGCACCTGGACAACGAGGGTGTGCTGGCGTTGGGGGCGCCGGCGACGTTCGCGGTGTGGGACACCCCGGCGGGCGTGGAGCGGGGGCTGCCGGTGGTGCTGGCCGAGGATCCGGAGTTGCGGGGCGCGGACGATCCGACGCCGCTGCCGGTGTGCCGGGCCACCGTGTTGCGCGGTGACGTGATCTATGAGGAAGGGTCTTCGTGACAGGGAAGCTTGGGCTGGATCCGGCGCTGGTGGCGCGGGCGCGGGAGTTGGCGCGCCGGGCCGGGCAGCCGGTGGTGGATCTGGCGCGCAGCCACACCACGGTGTCGGTGGAGCGGGCGGTGCTGCGGCTGGCCGGGGTGACCGGCGCGGACCCGGACGGTATTCCGTGGGTGAACCGGCTCGTGGACGCGGTGGTCGCGGACGTGGGGCTGGGGCACGGGGTGGCGGCGCCGGTGTTCGACGCGCTGGTCCGTGAGGACATCGCGGATGTGACGTTGCTGGCGCAGAAGGCGGCGGCCGGGTCGGTGCGGTTCGGGCAGCCGTCGGGGAAGGCGGCGACGGCTGCGCGGCGGGCGTCGCGTAAGGCGGTGGCGGCGGGGGTCCGGGCGATCGACAGGCGGCGCGCGGAGCGGGACCGGCTGGTGAAGCGGTTCGGCGATCCGGAGCGGCGGCCGTGGATCTATCTGATCGTGGCGACGGGTGACATCTACGAGGACATCCCGCAGGCGCAGGCGGCGGCGCGGGCCGGCGCGGACGTGATCGCGGTGATCCGGTCGACGGGGCAGTCGCTGCTGGACTACGTGCCGGAGGGTGCGACCCGGGAGGGGTTCGCGGGCACGTACGCGACGCAGGAGAACTTCCGGTTGATGCGGGCGGCGCTGGACGAGACGTCGCGGGAGCTGGGCCGGTACGTGCGGTTGACGAACTACGCGTCGGGTCTGTGCATGCCGGAGATGGCGACGCTGGCCGGCCTGGAGCGTCTGGACATGATGCTCAACGACTCGATGTACGGGATCCTGTTCCGTGACATCAACCCGATCCGCACGTTCGTGGACCAGCGGTTCTCGCGGCAGGTGCACGCGCGGGCGGGGATCATCATCAACACCGGTGAGGACAACTACCTGACCACCGCGGACGCGGTGGACGAGGCGCACACGGTGACGGTGTCGCAGCTGCTCAACGAGTTCTTCGCGCACGAGGCGGGGCTGGCGGACTGGCAGCTGGGGCTGGGGCACGCGTTCGAGATCAACCCGGATGTGCCGGAGTCGTTCCGGTTGGAGCTGGCGCACGCGTTGCTGGCGCGGGAGTTGTTCCCGGACGCGCCGTTGAAGTGGATGCCGCCGACGAAGCACATGACCGGTGACGTGTTCCGGGGCAACCTGCTGGACGGGTTCTTCAACCTGGTGGGCACGATGACCGGGCAGGGGATTCTGCTGGTCGGGATGATGACCGAGGCGGTGGTGACGCCGTGGCTGTCGGACCGGGACGTCGCCCTGCAGAACGTGCGGTACGTGCTGGGTGCGGCGGGCGGGTTGCACGAGGACTTCGTGCCGGCGCCGGGCGGGTTCATCCAGCAGCGGGCGCACCGGGTGCTGGGTGAGGCGGTGGACCTGCTGGAGCGCATCGGTGACCAGTCGTTGCTGACGGCGATCGCCGAGGGCACGTTCGGGATCATGAAGCGGCCGGCGGACCGGGGCAAGGGCCTTTCCGGGGTGGCGCGGCACGAGGCGGACTACTACAACCCGGCCACCGAGATCCTGGAGCAGCCCCTGTGAGCGAGAAGACGATCGTGCGGCCGTACGGGGACACCACCGGTGACGGCATGGTGCAGGTGTCGTTCACGTTGCCGGTTCCGCACGACAAGCGGGCCGAGGGCGCGGCGGTGCAGCTCGCGAACAAGATGGGCATGGATCCGGCGATGCTGGTGCACGCCAAGCCCATCGGCGACGGGTTCACGTTCTTCGTGGTGTACGGGCGGGTGAACCACCTGGTGGACCTGGCGAAGGTGCAGGTGGTGGAGCGTGACTATCCGCTGCTGTCGGCCAAGGAGGTCAACGCGGTGGTGAAGCGGCGGCTGCGCCGCAAGCTGTCGGTGGTGGGCGCGTGCATCGGCACCGACGCGCACACGGTGGGCATCGACGCGATCCTCAACGTCAAGGGCATCGCCGGGGAGAAGGGCCTGGAGTACTACCGGGAGCTGAAGGTCACGAACCTGGGCGCGCAGGTGAGCGTGCCGGAGCTGGTCGAGGCGGCTCGGCGGGAACGCGCCGACGCGGTGCTGGTGTCGCAGGTGGTGACGCAGCGCGACGCGCATCTGCACAACACGCGGGAGATGTCGGCGGCGTTCCGGGAGGCGATGCCGGCCGGGCGCCGGCCGCTGCTGATCGTCGGCGGGCCGCGGTTCGACGAGACGATGACCGGCGAGCTGGGCGTGGATCGGATCTTCGGCCGTGGCACCACTCCGGGCGAGGTCGCCAGTTACCTCGTCCACGCTTTGATCACCTCCAGGAAGGCGAACACCCCATGAGCGATCCGCGTGTCGGTCTCACAGTCGTCCACCGCCGGTACGTGCCGTACTCCCACGCCCACTACGCGGGCAACCTGGTCGACGGGGCGTACGCGTTGGGGTTGTTCGGTGACGTGGCCACCGAGGTGTGCATCCGCACCGACGGCGACGAGGGGTTGTTCGCCTCGTACTCGGATGTGCAGTTCCGGGCGCCGATGAAGGCCGGTGACGTGCTGGAGGTGACGGCGACGGTGACCCGGGTGGGCACGCGCAGCCGCACGATCGACTTCGCCGCGACGGTGGTGTGCCGGGGCCGACCAGACAAGGGCGAGTCGGCCGCCGAGGTGCTCGACGAGCCGATCGTGGCGGTCACCGCGACCGGCACGGTGGTCGTACCGCCGTCGGCGTGAGCGAGCCGATGTTGCGCGCCGTCGTCTGCGCCGACGTCGGTTCGACGTACACGAAGGCGGCGGTGGTCGACCTCGACGGCGGCCGGCTGCTGGCGGCGGCGTCCGCGCCCACCACTGTGGGCACCGATGTGCTGCACGGGCTGGATGCCGCGGTCGGCGCGGCCACCGCGTCGGCCGGGGTCGCCGAGGTGCCCTGGTACGTGTGTTCGTCGGCCGGGGGTGGGTTGCGCCTGGCGGTGATCGGCTACGAGCCGCTGGTGACCGCTCAGGCGGGCCGGCGGGTCGGCCTGTCGGCGGGCGCGAACGTGGTGCACGTGGCCGCCGGGCGGCTGTCGGGGGCGGACGTGGCGGCGTTGCGGGCGGCCCGCCCGGACGTGGTGCTGCTGGTGGGCGGCACCGACGGTGGCGACGCGGACACGGTGGCGCACAACGCGACGCGGCTGGCGAAGGCCCGGTTCCGGGTGCCGGTGGTCCTCGCCGGCAACGCCGACGTGCGTAACGACCTGCACGCGCTGCTGGCGGGCGCGGGGGTGCCGGTGACGGTGGCGGGCAACGTGCTGCCCCGCATCGGGGTGCTGGAGCCGGCGTCGGCGCGGGCGGCGATCCGGGAGGTGTTCCTGCGGCACGTCATCGGCGGCAAGAAGCTGTCCCGGGGTGCCCGGTTCGCGCGGCTGGTCCGCGCCGCGACGCCTGATGCGGTGCTCACCGGCGTGGAGGTCCTCGCCGGCACGCTCGGCGGCGATCTGGCGGTGGTGGACGTGGGCGGGGCCACCACCGACGTGTACTCGGTGCTGACGCCGGACGAGCGCGACAGCGGCCCGAGTCAGGAGGTCGCCGGAACGCTGTGGCGGGCCCGTACCGTCGAGGGTGACCTGGGCATGCGGTGGAGCGCGCCCGGTGTGGTGCGCGCGGCAGTCGAGGAGCGGCTTCTCGACCCGGCCGACGAGCCGGAGCTGGCGGCCGCGGCGGCGGTGCGGGCCGCCGATCCGGGGTTCCTGCCCGCCGGTGACGCGCAGCGGGCCGTGGACCGGCGCATCGCGGCGCTGGCCGCGACCGTGGCGTTGCGGCGGCACGCGCGGGGCGCGGCCAGCGC
>NZ_WBKS01000083.1:0-25428 GCF_008868145.1 Micromonospora sp. AMSO1212t | reverse complement strand
CCGGGCGGGCGGCGGCTCGGGCGCCGGAGCGGCGGGCGCGGGGCAGACGTGGTCCGGGTCGGCGGCGGCGCGGGCCAGCCCGGCCACCTGGGCGGCGAGCGGGTCGTCGGGGTCCAGGTGCAGGCGGCACAGCTCCTCGGCGAGCGTCAGGTGCTCGTGGGAGTCGGCGTACCGGCCGCAGTCGCGTTCCATCGCGCCGAGCTTCGCCAGCATCTTGATGCCGCTGGGATGGCCGTCGCCGTAGACCTCCCGGTGCAGCTCCCAGGCGTCCTGCAGCCGGTCGCGGGCCACCTCGCACTGGCCGCGGGCGTACTCCACGGTGGCCAGGTCGGCGTGCGCGGCGAGCACCTGCTGAGACTCCGGGCCGTCGCGGGCGGTCAGCTCGATGATGACGTCGGAGTAGAGCCGGGCGGCCCGGGCGTCGCTGCCGACCCGGTGCAGCACCGCGGCCAGCGTCGCGGCGGCGGTGACGGTGCGCTCGTCGGAGCGGCCGTGCAGCCGGGTGGCCGCCGCGTACGCGAACGCGGCCCAGCCGCGGGCGGAGTGCGGCTCGCCGAGCGCGATCAGTACCCGGGCCTGGAGACCGGCCGCCTCGGCCAGCTCGGGGGAGGCGTTGCCGGGGCGGGGATCGGCGTCGCTGAGCGCGTCGGCGAGCAGCCGTTCCGCGCCGGTGAGGTCGCCTTCGGACACCAGTTGGTGCGCCTGGACGGTCAGGTCAGCGAAGCCGGAGGACACGCCCCATCGTGCTCGTCCGGCGACGGTATGTACAAGACCCGGAGTGGATCAGTTTGGTCCCGAATCCGTCAGGTGGTCGGCGAGCGTCTCGCTGATCCGGCGGAGCTGGTCGACCTGGGCCGGGCTGAGCGCGTCGAACAGGTGCCGGCGTACCCCCTCGACGTGGCCGGGCGCGGCGGCGGCCAGGGTGGCGAAGCCCTCGTCGGTGAGCACGGCGACCTGCCCGCGCCGGTCGGTGGGGCAGTCCTCGCGACGGATCCACCCGGACGCCTCCAGCCGGGCGGCGGCGTGCGAGAGCCGGCTGCGGGACGAACCGGTCAGCTCGGCCAGTTCGCTCATCCGCAGCCGCCGGTCGGGGGCCTCGGAGAGGCGGACCAGGATCTCGTAGTACGCGTGCGGCATGCCCGCGTCGTGTTGCAGCTCGCGGTCGAGCGTCTCCATCAGCGCCCGGGAGGCGGTCAGGAAGGCGCGCCAGGTCCGTTGCTCGTCGGGGTCCAGCCACCGGGTCATGACGCCCATCATACCGCCGATAGTTGAACGCTCAACAAAATCGGGGTACGGTCGGTGGCATGGGCATCCACCGACTCAACCACGCCGTCCTCTACGTCAGTGACCTGGAGCGCAGCGTCGCCTTCTACGGTGACGTGCTGGGCTTCCGACGGGTCCCGATGACCCCCGAGGGCTTCCGCGGCGCCGCCTTCCTCCAGGCGCCCGACTCCACCAACGACCACGACCTCGGCCTGTTCGAGATCGGTGCGGCGGCCGGGGCGTCCCAGGCCGGCCGGGCCACCGTCGGGCTCTACCACCTGGCCTGGGAGCTGGACACGCTCGACGAACTGGCCGCCACGGCCGAGCGGCTCTCCGCCGCCGGGGCGCTGGTCGGCGCGTCCGACCACGGCACCACCAAGAGCCTCTACGGCCGCGACCCGGACGGGCTGGAGTTCGAGATCGTCTGGATCGTCCCGGCCGACCTGCTCGACGACTCCGCGCTCGCCGCGCGTACCCGCATCGGGCGGCTCGACCTCGACCGCGAGCGGCAGCGCTACGGCGGGCAGACCCGCGGCGGCGTGGGCATCTCCGTACCGGTCTGAGCGGGGTTCGCGGCCGGCCCCGCCGCGCCGTGCGGTAGAAACGGCACCATGTCCACCGACGCCGTCCTGCGCGAGTTGCTCGTCCGCCAGCTCGACCACTGGCTCCCCGCCGCGCTGCACCGGGCGCGGCGGGCCACGCTCGCGCTCGCGTACGCCGGGGGTGACGCCGCCGGCGCCCAGGAGGCGTTGCGGGTGGTGGCCGAGTTCGCCGACCGGCTGCGCGGGCGGCGGCTGACCGTGCTGGTGGTGGCCGACGACGGCACCGACCTGCCGGCCCGCCTCGGCGCCGCCGAGGCCGCGCTGCCCGCCGACGTCGCCGTGCACCTCGTGCCCGGCGGCCCGGACCGGCTGCCGGTGGCGCTCAAGGCCGCCGGCGCGGCCGGCGCGCCGCTGCTCACCGTGGCCGACGGCGCCGATCCGGACCCGGCCCTGCTGGCCGCCGCCGCGTCCGGGCGCCCGGCCGAGCTGCTGCTGGTGACCGCGCCCGGCCGGTCGCTGCGCCCGGCGCTCACCGGTGCCGGGTTCCCGCTCGTCACCGAGGTCGAGCTGGTGCCCGACGGTGACGGCCCGGCGCGGCTGCTCGGCTACGCCACCGGCTCCGACCGAGGGCTGGAAGCGGTCAAGGAGGCGCTCTGGGCGGTCGACGAGTACGCCGGCGTGCGCTACCGCGACCCGGCCGACCCGCAGGGGCGGCTGCTCGACATCTCGCTCGACCCCGAGCCCGGCCCGCTGCGCCGGGAACTGCTGGCCGAGCTGGCCCGCTCCGGCCCGCGTACGGTCACCGAGCTGCGCCGCTTCGCCACCACCTCGACCGTCTACCGGGCCGCCGACGCCAACCGGGCGCTGGCCTCGCTGCTCGCCTCGGGCGCGGTGACCCGCGACCCGGAGCACGGCCGGCTCGGCGGGGACGTGCTGATCAGCGCCGTCTCGAGCGCTGGGTCATCTGCTTGACCACTATCGACGCTCCGGTGGCGACCACTCCGATGCTGAAGACCATCTGCGCGCACACCGCCACCCGGGCGATCTGGCCCTGGGCGTGCACGTCGCCGTAGCCGACAGTGGTGAGCGTCGCCAGCGCGAAGTAGAGCGCGTCGACGCGGGTCCGCAGGCCGACGAACTCGCCGGGCCGGGTGTTCGCCATCACGTAGTCGCCGAGCGCGAAGACCAGCAGCCCGGCGATCAGCGCGACCGCGAGCCGGGTCAGCGCCCGGTCCTCGTCCCGGCCGGTCGGCTGGTCCCGGACGAGCTGGTGGCGGACCTGGCCGGTGACCAGGAACGCGATCACGGCAACCAGGGCCGCCGTGCCGATCGAGCGCAGGGCCAGCCGCAGGCCGTTCGGGTCGGCCTCGACCGGCACCAGGAAGTAGCCGACCAGCATGAGCGCGCAGGCCGCCACGGCCCGCCGTCGTAACCGCCGCAGGAACACGTCCGCCATGCGGCGATTCTCCGGTCGCCGGGACGCCGTGACGGGCGGAACCGCAAACCCGGCCGCAGACGACGAGCGGGGTGCCGGCGGTCAGCCGGCACCCCGCTCGTCGCCCGGGAAGGTCAGGCCTTGTCCTGCTTCCAGGACAGCGGCCCCGGAAGGTCCACGCGGTGGGCGCGGGTGTTCGAGTTCCAGGACCAGCGGCCGATCTTGATGCTCCACGACGAGAAGCCGTTCTGGGTGAAGTGGAGGATCAGCGGCCCGTACTTCTTACGCTTGCGGAACTGGACGCCCATCGGGGGTGCCTCCTTCGTCTCCCTGCCTCTGCAGTCGTCTGCATGCCTTCGCGGCAACGAACATGCCCGGATCGACGATTCGCGAAACCCTGCCCGGTCCGCTCTGGACGGTGGGACTGCCGCCCGGCAAAATCTCTATCCAACGGGTAGGTGTTAAGGAGTCGTAAATGCTGGTGGAGGCGGGCCGTAACAAAGCCAGCGACGAAAGTCTCACTGGGTGGAAGGGCATTGACCGGCGTGGAGAACGGTCGGCAGCATGAGGACATGTCGCAGCGGGACGAGCTTCTCCTCACCGCTCGCGTGCACGTCGACCTGGTCCGGCACGCGAGCGCGCTCTGTTGAGCCGAGCGCTCGTCGTTCCCTCTCCGCCCGTCCGTTCCCGCAGCCGGCGCATCGTGGCCCGGCGCGGTGCGGCGTGCTCCCCGGCCCCGCGCGGGCCCCCTCCACCGCATCGTGGACAGATCAGGAGACTCCGCCATGCCCTCGACCCGATCGCCGCGGCGTGCCCTCACCGCCGCCGTCGCCCTGCTCGCCCTCACCACCGCCACCGCGTGCGGCGCCGACGCCGCCGACGGCGCGCAGACCAAGGAACTGCGCTACCAGGGTTCGGTCGGTCAGGTGACCCTCCCCGAACTCGCCGCCGACCTCGGCTATCTCGGCGACGTCAGGCTGAACTGGATCGGCAACGTCACCGGCGGCCCGGCCGACATCCAGGCCACCGCCACCGGCCAGAGCGACTTCGGCGGCGCGTTCAACGGCGCGATCGTCAAGCTCCAGGCCGCGAACGCCCCGATCACCGCCGTGGTGAGCTACTACGGCTCCGACGCGCAGACCTTCCAGGGCTACTACGTGCTCGACGGCAGCCCGATCCGCGGCCCGCGCGACCTGATCGGCAAGCGGGTCGGCATGAACACGCTCGGCGCGCACGCCGAGGCCGTCCTGCGTACCTGGCTGGCCCGGGGCGGCCTCACCGCCGCCGAGATCGGCAAGGTCGAGCTGGTCGCGCTGCCGCCGGTCAACACCGAGCAGTCGCTGCGCGCCCGGCAGATCGACGTCGCCGTGCTCGGCGCCGTGATCCGCGACAGGGCCGTCGCCAACGGCGGCATCCGTACGATCTTCACCGACTACGAACTGCTCGGCGCGTTCAGCGCCGGCAGCTACGTCTTCCGCGACGACTTCCTCACCCGTAACCCGGACACGGTCCGGACGTTCGTCACCGCAGTGGGCAAGGCGATCGAGTGGGCGCGCACCCAACCGCGCGAGACGGTGGTGGCCCGGCTCAAGGCGATCATCAGCAAGCGCGGGCGCAACGAGGACACCACGCTCGTCGGCTACTGGAAGTCCAGCGGCGTCGCCGAACCCGGCGGCGTCATCACCGACCGGGAGTTCGCCACCTGGATCGACTGGCTGGCCGACACCGGCGAGCTGAAGGGCGAGCGGCCGAAGCCGTCCGACCTCTACACCAACCGGTTCAACGCGGCCGCGGCCCCCGGCGGTGGCGCATGAGCACCGACAAGATCCTCTTCGACCGGGTGCGCAAGGTCTTCCCGGGGCGGCGTGGCAGGGGCGGCGCGGTCACCGCGCTCGACGGGCTCAGCCTCGGGGTACGCCCCGGCGAGTTCCTCGTCGTCGTCGGCCCCAGCGGGTGCGGCAAGTCCACGCTGCTCGACCTGCTCGGCGGGCTGGCCACCCCGACCGGCGGGCAGGTGCTCGTCGACGGCCGCCCGGTCACCGGGCCGGGCCTGGACCGGGGCATCGTCTTCCAGCAGTACGCGCTGCTGCCCTGGCGCACCGCCGCCGGCAACGTCGCGTTCGGACTGGAGGCCAAGGGCCTGCCCCGCGCCGAGCGCGCCGACCTGGTCGCGTACCACCTGGACCTGGTCGGGCTGACCGGCTTCGCCGACCGCTACCCGCACGAGCTGTCCGGCGGCATGAAGCAGCGCGTCGCCATCGCCCGCAGCGTCGCGTACGACCCGGACGTGCTGCTCATGGACGAGCCGTTCGCCGCGCTGGACGCGCAGACCCGCGACTCGCTGCAGGACGAGCTGGTGCGGATCTGGCAGGCCACCGGCAAGACGGTCGTGTTCATCACGCACGGCATCGACGAGGCGGTGCACCTCGGTCAGCGGGTCGCCGTGATGACGTCGCGGCCCGGCCGGATCAAGCAGGTCATCGACATCGAGCTGGGCGACCGGGAGGCGGAGGAGGACGTCCGCTCCACCGACGCGTTCCGCCACCACCGGCACCGGATCTGGACGCTGCTGCGCGACGAGGTACGCGCCGCGCAGTCCGCCGTACGCGAGGAGGCCCGCGTTGGTTGACGTCGCCGCACCGCCGGCCCGGCCGGTGGCGCCGCCCGCCCCGGCGGCCGTGCCCGCCCGGCCCCGCCGCCTGCTCGGCCTCGGCGGCCGGGTGCTGCACCGCAGCGCCGCGCTGCTGGCGCTCGCCGCGATCTGGGAGACGGCGCCCCGCGCCGGGCTGGTCGACCGGGTCTTCCTGCCGCCGCTGTCCGAGGTGCTCGCCGCCTGGTGGGAGCTGCTGCGCAGCGGGCAGCTCGCCGACCACGTCGGCGCGAGCCTCACCCGCTCGCTCACCGGCCTGGCGCTGGCGGTGGTCACCGCCATCCCGCTCGGCCTGCTGATCGGCTGGTACCGGCCGCTCGCCGACCTGCTCAGCCCGCTGCTGGAGGTGTTCCGCAACACCGCAGCGCTCGCGCTGCTGCCGGCCTTCGTGCTCATCCTCGGGCTCGGTGAGACGTCGAAGATCGCCCTGGTGCTCTACGCCTGCTCCTGGCCGATCCTGCTCAACACCGTCGCGGGCGTGAAGGGCGTCGACCCGCTGCTGATCCGCTCGGCCCGCTCGATGGGGCTGAACCACCTGCGGCTGTTCCAGAAGGTGATCCTGCCGGCGGCCGTGCCGACCGTGTTCACCGGCGTCCGGCTCGCCGGAGCGTACTCGATCCTGGTGCTCGTCGCCGCCGAGATGGTCGGCGCGAAGGCCGGGCTCGGCTACCTCGTCAACTACGCGCAGTACAACTTCGCGATCCCCGACATGTACGCCGGGATCATCACCATCTCCGCCATCGGGCTGGTGGTCAACCAGCTCCTCGTCGCCGGGGAACGTCGCTTCTCCACCTGGCGCGCCGACGTCACCACCGCCTGAGAGGAACCGCCATGTCCCGGACCCTGCACCTCAACGCCTTCCTGATGGGTGTCGGCCACCACGAGGCGGCCTGGCGGCACCCGCGCGCCGACCCGAGCCGCCTCGCCGACGTCCGCCACTTCCAGGAACTGGCCCGCATCGCCGAGCGGGGCACGCTCGACTCGGTGTTCCTCGCCGACGGGCTCGCCGTCGGCCCGGCCGTGCGGCACAACATCCAGGCCGTCTTCGAACCGATCACGCTGCTCGCCGCGATCGCCACCGCGACCGAGCACATCGGCCTGATCGCCACCGCCTCCACCACGTACACCGAACCGTTCAACCTGGCCCGCGCGTTCGCCTCGCTGGACCACCTCAGCGGCGGGCGGGCCGGCTGGAACATCGTCACCTCCGCCCAGGCCCGCGAGGCCCGCAACTTCAACCTCGACGACCACCCGGCGCACGCCGACCGCTACCGGCGGGCCGCCGAGTACGTCGACGTGGCGATCAAGCTCTGGGACAGCTGGGAGGACGACGCGCTGGTCCTGGACGCCGCCGCCGGTGTGTTCGCCGACACCGGCCGGGTGCACGAGATCGACCACACCGGCGAGCGGTTCCGGGTCCGCGGGCCGCTGAACACGCCCCGCCCGCCGCAGGGCCGGCCGCTGCTGGTGCAGGCCGGCTCGTCTACCGACGGCATCGCGTTCGCCGCCCGGTACGCCGAAGCCGTGTTCACCGCCCAGCAGACGCTCGCCGACGGGCAGGCGTTCTACGCCGCGCTGAAGCGGGCCACCGCCGACGCCGGCCGCGACCCGGAACTGGTCAAGGTGCTGCCCGGTATCGCGCCGGTCATCGGGGGTACGGAGAAGGAGGCCCGTGCCCTCGCCGACGAACTGGAGGCCCTGATCGTGCCCGAGCACGCGCTCGCCCAGCTCTCCGGCATGACCGGGCTCGACCTGACCGGGCTGCCGCTGGACGGCCCGCTGCCGGACCTCCCCGACGCCGCGACCGTGCAGTCGCACCAGAGCCGCCACCAGCTCGTCGTCGAGCTGGCCCGGCGGGAACGGCTCACCCTGCGGCAGCTCATCGGCCGCCTCGGCGGCGGGCGCGGGCACCGCGTCGTGGTCGGCACCCCGGAACAGATCGCCGACCAGATCGAGCTCTGGTTCACCCGGGGCGCCGCCGACGGCTTCAACGTCATGCCACCGCTGCTACCCGACGGACTGGAGGCCTTCGTGGACCACGTCGTACCACTGCTGCGCCGGCGCGGGCTGTTCCGGTCCGCCTACACCGGGCGCACGCTGCGCGAGCACTACGGCCTGCCCCGGCCCGCCAGCGTCTACGCGACCCGTGAGCTGGTGGCGTCGTGACCACCGTGGACCGGCCCGGCGCCGGGACCGTCGAGCTGCGCCCGGTCGACGTCGACTCGTTCCGCGGCCTGCTGCGCCGCCAGGCGTCCACCGTCACCGTGGTCACCACCCCCGGCCTGCGCGGCAACCGGCTGCGGCCGGACCTGCCGCCGGCCGGCTTCACCGCCACCTCGTTCACCTCGGTGTCGCTGGACCCGCCACTGGTCTCGGTCTGCCTCGGCCGCGCCTCATCGAGCTGGCCCACCGTCGAGCAGGCCGAGCACGTCGCCGTGCACCTGCTCGCCTCCGGCCAGCAGGAGATCGCGCAGATCTTCGCCACCAGCGGCATCGACCGGTTCACCGCCCACCCGGGCTGGAGCACCGGGCCGTTCGGCGTGCCGCTGATCGGCGACGCGCTCGCCGTGCTGCTGTGCCGGGTGGTCCGCCGGATCGAGGCCGGCGACCACACCATCCTGCTCGGCGAACCGCTCGCGCTCGGCGCCGGCGAGGACGGCGACCCGCTGCTGCACCACCGCGGCGGCTACACCACCACGCTCGGCGACTGGTCCGAGGCGTGGTGACCACCGCCGCCGACGAGCTGATCGCGCTCGACCGGGCCGCCCAGGACCTGCTGTTCCGGGCGGCCCGCACGGCCAACGCGTTCACCGACGAGCCGGTCGGCGACGAGCAGGTCCGCGCCATCCACGACCTGGTCCGGTACGGCCCGACCGCGATGAACGCCCAGCCGCTGCGGGTGCTGCTGCTGCGCTCGGCGCCGGCCCGGGCACGGCTGCTGCCGCACGTCAGCGCCGGCAACCGGGACAAGACGGCAGCAGCGCCGCTGACCGCGGTGCTCGCCGCCGACGTGGACTGGCACGACCGGCTGCCCGAGCTGTTCCCGCACCGCCCCGGCGCGCGGGACTGGTTCACCGGCGACCCGGCAGGCCGGGAAGCGCAGGCCCGCTTGAACGCCGCGCTCCAGATCGGCTACCTGCTGGTCGGCGTACGCGCCGCCGGGCTGGCCGCCGGGCCGATGGCCGGGTTCGACGCGGCCGGCGTGGAACGCGAGTTCTTCCCCGGCGGGCGGCACCGGGTGCTGCTGCTGATGAACATCGGCCGCCCGGCGCCGGACGCCTGGCGGGAACGGCTGCCGCGCCTGCCCTACGAGGAGGTGGTCAGCACGCTGTGAGTCAGCGCGGCTCCCACGCGTCCGGCTGAGCGGTCAGCTTGCGCACGTGGGCCGGCAGCCGGCCGCTGACCAGCTCGTCCAGGCTCACCTCGTCGACCACCCGGCGCACCGAGGCGCGCACCGCGACCCAGAGGCGGGGCAGGTTCTCCGCCGCCCCCTCGTACCGCGTCTCCTCGGGGCGCAGGCCGCGTACCCCCGCGAGCGGGCCGTCGACGGCGCGCAACACGTGCCCGATGGTGATCTCCCGCGGCGGCCGGGCCAGCGTGTAGCCGCCCTCGGCGCCGCGCTGGGCCCGGACGACCCCGGCCCGGCGCAGGTCCGCCAGGACCGCCTCGAGGAACTTGCGCGGCATGTCCTGCTCCGCCGCGATGGCCTGGGTGGACAGCAGGGTGGGGTACGCGGTGGCCAGGCTCAGGGCTGCCCGGACCGCGTAGTCGCCGCGCGCGGAGATCTGCACAGTGCCATCATGCCTGGCCGCCGGGTGCGGGGGAGTCGGCGGGCGGCCGGGGTCGCACCAGACGGACGGGCAGCGGGCGTTCCCGCTCGGCCCGGAACGTCCCCGGGCTCACCCCGACCTCCCGGGTGAAGAAGCGGCCGAAGTTCGTCGGCTCGGGAAAACCCAGCTCCCGGCCGATCGCGGCGATCGACTCGTCGGTGGCGGCGAGCAGCCGGCACGCCTGCAACGCGACCCGCTCGTCGATCACCTGCTTGGCGCTGCGGCCGGTCACCGCAAGGCAGGCCCGGGTCAGGGTACGCACCGAACAGCCGAGGCCGGCGGCGTAGTCCTCCACCCGGCGGGTGTGCCGGTAGCCGCGCTCCACCTCCCGGCACAGCCGCCGGAACGTCTCCGTCTCGGCCCGGGGCGTCGCGCCGTTGCGCGGATGCGGCAGCAGGCTCAACCGCAGCAGCAGCACGGCGAGCTGGTGGCGCAGCAGCGCCGCGGCGGCCGGCACCAGCGCGTGCCGGTCGGCGTCCACGGCGAGCTGGCTCACCTCGCTGATCACCGCGTCCTCGTCCTCGCCGGCGAGCTGGCGGTGGGCGGGCACCGCGTCCGGGTCGACGTCGAGGCCGCGCAGCGCATCCGGCCGCCAGCTCACCACCGTCGCGTCGAGCTGGGCGCCGACGAACCGCAGCGCCTGGCCGGGGTGGGCGCGCAGCAGCGTGCCCGGACGGCAGGGGACCGGCCGGAAGTCCAACTCGGCGGTGCCGTGCCCGTGGGTGACCAGGATCAGCAGATCGCGGTCGAGCAGGACCGGACGGGGCCAGCCGGGCTCGGCGGCGAGGTCGCCGAGCACACCGGTGACGATCTCGTCGGTGCCGGGACGGAGCTCCGGCAGGCCGGTGCGGGTGGCCGGGGAGGGCTGACCGGTAGTGACCATCATCCCGACGGTAACCGGAGCGCCCGCACGTTGCATCTCGACGGTTTCGCCCGCTCGGGCCGCTCTTGTCGGCAACCGAGCCGGACGGTTAGGTTACCGATCGGTAAGACCCCGGCCGGCGTGCGTTGCGCACCCGGCCACGCGGCCCAGGCCGACCGGCCCGCGGCCGGGCGACGGCGATGGGATGGGCATGACGGATCTGTTCTCGGTCGACGGCAAGACGGTCCTGGTCACCGGCGGCTCACGGGGGATCGGGCTGATGATCGCGCGGGGCTTCGTCCGGGCCGGCGCCAAGGTGATCATCTCCTCGCGCAAGGCGGACGTGTGCGAGTCGGTCGCCAAGGAACTGTCCGCCGAGGGCCACTGCGAGGCGATCCCGGCCGACCTGGGCAGCGACGCGGGCGCGCTGGCGCTCGCCGAGGCCGTGCGGGAGCGCCACGACCGGCTGCACGTGCTGGTGAACAACGCGGGCGCCACCTGGGGCGCGCCACTGGAGGAGTACCCGGAGGGCGCCTTCGACAAGCTCTGGGCGGTGAACGTCAAGGCCGTCTTCCGGCTCACCACCGCGCTGCTGCCGCAACTGCGCGCCGCGGCCGGCGCCGACGACCCGGCCCGCGTGATCAACATCGGGTCCATCGACGGCATCCGGGTGCCGTGGATGGAGGTGTACGCGTACTCGGCCACCAAGGCGGCAGTGCACATGCTCACCCGTGGCCTCGCCCACCAGCTCGCCGGCGAGCAGATCACCGTCAACGCGATCGCGCCCGGACCGTTCGAGAGCAAGATGATGGCGTTCGCGCTGGACGACCCGGAGTCGCGCGCCGCCATCGAGCAGCAGGTGCCGCTGGGCCGCATCGGCCGGCCCGAGGACATGGCGGGCACGGCGATCTACCTGGCGTCGCGCGCCGGCGCGTACCTGACCGGAGCGGTCATCCCGGTCGACGGCGGGATCACCACGCGCGGCTGAGGCGTACCCCCGGTTGGAGACGGCCCGGGGCCGCGCGGACTCGGCAGATCCGCGCGGCCCCGGGTGTCGCCGTGTCAGCGACCGGCCAGCAGCCGGTTCACCGCGGTGTCGACGTCCAGGTGCTCGGCCTCGCGGCCGCGCGGGACGACGACGTAGGTCCGGCGCAGGAAGCGCACCAGCACGCTGCGCGGAACCTCGAACAGGGCGTTGCCGTCCGGGGACGACAGCGCCAGCGCGACGAAGTCGCCGCGCGGGGTGGCCCACGGCCAGACCCGCACATCACCGATGCCGGCCGGCTCGTCGAGCCCGGTGACCAGCAGTTCGCGAGCGAACGACCAGCTCACCGCCTCGCCGCCGGCGGACTCGGCATGGAACAGGACATGGACCGCATACGGGTCAGCAGGGTCGTAACGCAGACTGGCACGCACCGGCAAGGCGGTGGCGTCAGGCGCGACGAGCCTTAGCGACGTCTCGACCTCTACGGTCGTCGGTCGGATGACACTCATGGACGTTCTCCCCCCGGCACCGCTGCGGAACGCGCGTGTCCCGCTTTTCCCATACTCAGGTGCTGCTCCTGGCTACGCTCCGCCATACGCTGACTTCACCCAGTGGTGGTAAGGGGTTCCGAAAGCCCACGGGAACCACTCGGGCCCGCGTAGAATTTCCGGTTCCGCCCACTCCGTCGTCCCGCCCGGCAACGGGTGGCTCAGTCGTCGACTTACTCCGGTAACGTCCAGTCCTCAGCAGGGGTGACGGTCCCGCGCGACACTGGGGGTGGAAATGGTCACGAGGGGCTCATCGGTGACGTCGCGGACCACTGGCGAATCGCCGAAAGGTGCGGCCCCAGCAGCCGAAAGTCGGGGGTACGAGGTGCCGGTGGAAGGGCGGTCGCAAGGTGCTCTCGTGGAGCAGCGCCGACGGCGACGGGGCTGGCGCGGACGCCTGCACACCACACTCGACCTGATCCGCGCCAACCCCACCGGCCGCGTCGCCCTGAAGATCTTCATCGGCATCCTCGGCGCCATCGTCGTCACCGTCGGCATCGCGCTGATCCCGCTGCCCGGCCCCGGCTGGCTGCTGGTCATCGCCGGCCTCGGCGTCTGGGCGGTCGAGTTCCACTGGGCGCGACGGCTGCTCGCCTTCACCCGCCGCCACGTCAACTCCTGGACGCGCTGGGTGACCCGGCAGTCGCTGCCCGTACGCTTCGTGCTCGGGGCGGTCGGGCTCGCGTTCGTGTCCGTGGTGGTGTGGCTGTCGCTCAAGTACAGCTTCGGCATCGACGTGGTGGCGGAGGCGCTGCACTACCTCGCGACGCACTGAGGCCCGGTTTTTGGTCCGGGCGGGTGATCGGGTAGAGTCATGCGCGCTGAGGGCGATTAGCTCAGCGGGAGAGCGCTTCGTTCACACCGAAGAGGTCACTGGTTCGATCCCAGTATCGCCCACCGTAGATGTATGCAGGTCGGAAGCCCCTACCGAAACTGTCGGTAAGGGGCTTCCGCCGTTCTGCCCCTTAAATTGGGAGCAGATTGGGAGCAGGCAGCTCCCTGGCGCACCGGCGCCAAGCCGGCATGGCAACCGCCCTGACACCCTCGCCGGCTTCCTGTGCCGCGCCGCCGAGCACTTCGCCGCCCACGGCATCACCCGCGTCGAACGAGTGATGACCGACAACGCCATGGCCTACCGCAAGGCCGAGCCTGGCACCAAGCCTTGACCGACCTCGGCGCCACCGCCCGCTTCACCCGCCGCTACCGACCGCAAACCAACGGCCGAGCCGAACGCTTCAACCGCACCCTGCTCGACAAATGGGCCTACCAACAGCCCTACACCAGCAACCAGCACCGCGCCGACGCACGCCTCCACACCTACAACCACCACCGCAGCCGCATCTCACTCGGCGGCCAACCACCCATCACTCGCGTCAACAACACTCATGTGCACTACAGCTAGCCGGCTGGATGTCCGGCTTTCGCACCGCATTGCAAGGGTGCCGGGTCGCCTGGACGTCGTCGCCAGCGCACGGAGGCTGGAACGATTCGCGCCAGCTGATGAAAGGGCCTAGCGTCGGTGACGTGCGCGGTGCCAAAAACACACGTCGCCCCGCTCTGGGCTCTGGTGCACGATGTGATGGTGACTGACTCTTCAGCCGAGCTAGCCCTCATGCCGGCTATCGCCGCCCTCCTCGAACGCGCCGCAAAAATGCGTGACGAACTCGCCGCTGTGGGCGAGGCTGAGTTGGCCGAGCTGGTCGCCGCCTGGCGGGAGACCCGGGCGGTGAACGCCGCCGCCAGCGCCGCTGCCCGGATCCGCGGATACCTGCGCTACGACGACGGCGTCAATGACCACTGGGGACGTCGGCTCACCCGCAACAACCTGCGTACTCTGGGCGTTCTTGATGTGCTATGCCGACCGGAGACGCCCGACCGGTTCCCCGCCGACCTGGCCGCCTATCTCGCTGGTCCGCCAACCCTGTCGGAACGTCTGGTGGTCATCGACGCCCGGCTGCCCCTGCAGGGATCCCACGGGGTCTGTGGCTGGCAACTGACGCAGCCCACCGCCGCCGACCTCGATGCAGTGACTCCCCTGCCGTCGAGCAGCCAGTTCGCCGCCGACCCGTGGGATCCGGCCTTGCGACTCGGTGGCTGCTGCGTCCTTCGCCGGGCCAGTGACGACCTCGAGGCGCGCAATCCATCCGGGTGGGGCACCGCCATTCTGCGGAGCCTGTTCGAACCAGAACTCGTGATACCAGCGTGGGAGCCGCTGCTGCTGCTCAACCTCGCCCAAGCCGAACGCGTGATCGTCGCCGCCGAGTACGAGATCGAGCCGGGCCGCATGGTGGAACGCGTCCGAGGCACCGGCTTGGACCTGGTGCCCGCCACATCTGACGGGATCGACGAATGGGAGGAGCCGGGCTGGGGCCCCTGTTGGCTCGACGGGCAAGAACTGGCTGACGTGCTGACGTTCACCGACATCATGTCGCCCCTCCTGCTGCAGTGGCAGACGTGGAACGACGTCGTCAACCCGTCTCGGCGGAAGGCCATGAAAAAGGCCAGCGAGCGGCTTCAGCGCAGCGCCCACCGGTTCCTCGCCCTCGGCCCACGCCTCGGCAGCATCGGCGATGTGCTGTACGAACGCGACCGCGCCGAGATCATCTTCTGGTACACGTCAGCCCTCGAGAACCTCATGATCACCGACAGCTCGGACGAACTCAGTCGCAAGGTCTCCCAGCGCACCGCAGTCCTCATCGGCGCCGATGACGACGAGCGACTAGAGATCCGTCGTGCCATCACCCACGCGTACGGCATTCGGTCGAAGGTGGCCCATGGCGACGTGCCGCCGGACACGCACCTCAAGACGCTGCCCCAGCACCTGTACATCTACCTACGCCGCGCGTTCCGGGACCTGATCATTCTCGGCCCGCGCTTCGACGTCGGAACCGTCTGCGACGACGCGCTCATGTCCGCAGCTGTCCGGGAGCAGTCCATCGCCGGTCCTGTCCGGCAGGTCGTTGACCGGCTGCCAGTGGCGCCAGGCATGCGGACCCAGCGGATGGGGTATGCGCGGGCCAGCCGACATTCGCCCGAACGGAGGTGAGCGACGCACATCGGCGCACCGTGAGACCCGACCAACGTCCCGCGTACCGACCCTGGCCTTCGACAGCGACCCGCCGGGACTCTGCCAGGCAGGTGTGCGCCTCGCCGCTATGAGCCGGCCGGTGGCGGGCGCTCACCGTACTCGGCATTGAGTAGCCGCGCCTGCCGCGCCGTCGGACCCAGGTTGGCTCCGCGGCGATGTCTAAATGAGCCGAACTGACCGCGGGCGGGGCCAGGCGTCGCTGAGAAGAGAAGGGTCCTGCGGGCGCGTCCGATGTTCGTGCGGCTCACCGCGAGCGGCGTATGCTGGGCCGACAGCACCGAGGCAGCCCTGTGGCGCGGTGATCTGGGGCACCGGCTTTCGGCCGAACCTCGCCCACCTCGCGCCGATGCTGCCGGGCTGGCGGGAGGAAAGGTTTACACCGACGGCACGAGGCCGATGGAGGAGCCGCGTGTCTACCTGCTCGGTTATGGGGGACTGGACCGGGCTGGCCGGCGACGCTGGTGGGTGCGGGGCTCGCCAAGACCACGGCCGCCGACATCACCGCCCGACTCAGCGCGTAGACGCGGGGCGGAATCCGCCACCCAGCCGCGCTGGTCAGGGCTGAATGGCGAGGGAACGCTCGGCGTCGGGAGCGGCGGCGCAGTCGGTGACGGCCCGGCGGTAGGTGTGGCCGACGAGGTCACCGGCGGCGAACACGCCGGGCAGTTTGGTGCGGCGCTCCTGGCCGATCCACTGGCATGACCATTCCTCGCCGTCGGCATCTCGCCGGTATAGCCCTCCCGCCTTACGCTGTTGCCCGTGGAGCCCTTCTACCCCGGCCAACCCATCGATAGCCGTACCGAGGCGATGCGTATGCGCGCCTTCACGAGCTACCTCGGCGATCTCGAGCTCGCCGCCGCGAGGGTGATCGCGCGCCTGACAGGGGAACGGGTCATCATTCAAGACGACAACAGGGCCCAGCACATGGTCGATCTCCGGATCGACTACCACGCCCGGCCGCCAGCGTTTGTGGAGGTCGTTGCTGATGTTGAACCGTCCTACGCCCAGATGACACAGCTTGTCCTCAGAGAGCAGGAGATAGTCGCTCCCGACCTCGGCAGGATCTGGTACGTCACTGTCGCCCAAACCGTCAATCTCCGTGCCCTGAGATCCACCCTTGCAGGTCACCTGCGGGCACTCCAAGACGCCGGGGCGCTGTTCGAGCACGTTGGCTCAGCGGACGAACTCCTACACAACGACCACGAAGTTGCCCGGCGACTGGCTGCTCTCGGGGTCGTACAGATACTGTCTCGCCCGGCCCGGGCCGACGAAGATCCAAGAATCCTGCTCTACCCGTGTGGCGTGGGAGGCCCAGCTGGCCCTGATTGGACGGCGTTCAACGTTTGGGCCAGTGAATATCTTCACGATCCGAAGCTGGTGGATGTGCGCCACAAGCTTGCTGCCACAGGAGCGTCGGAGCGGCATGTCTTCGTTGCCTTAACCTTCAGCACGCCGTGGGCGGCTTACCACAGTCTCAGCGATGACTACCTTGAGTTGCCCGACCAGCCGCCCGGGCTGCCTGCCGAGATCACGCATCTGTGGGCGTGGGCCTACCCGATTGGAAGGTGCCTAGCGTGGTTCCCGCGCACCGGATGGTTCGATCCTTCTACCCAGTGGGCAACGGAGTGACCCATGCCGGTACTGGAAGGTCGGCCCGCTGTCCGAGAGGCTCATCGGCCGTGAGGTGCCTACGGCAGCAACCCCCGCTGAACCCCTCATCGGGGCGGATGTGATGGCGACAGCAGGTCCCATCTCGGGAAGAGTCCATCGTCGAGCGGAGGCAGCGTTGAGGTATTGGCTCTATAAAAACAACGACTGTGATGGCGGGCCTGCGGGTTACCGTGGGAACTGGGAGAAGGAGGTCTTTTCGGTACAGGGACCCAGCGAGTGGGGCGGCCACTATTCGACACGGTCGCCAGAGGTAGCGAAGCGACTCAACGAGGACGTCTCGATTGGTGATGTGATTGTGGCATACCAAACCGATCTTAGGTGTGTGGTCGGGTACCTGCGTGTTATCAACATTGAAGGGCCAGTGGATGACAAGAGGTTGTATCTCCAACCCATCTATAGAGTTGACCCCCCATTCCTGATTCACGCCCACAAGGCCGGAACTTGTCTCGCAACCTCTCCCGCCGTCAATGGCCCTGTTATGCTCAGGGAATTGAGCGGACAGGAAACTCAGGAACTGGTACGACTAACAGGTGCGCCAAACCGCGTCCTGCTCGGCCGAGAGCCTCGCGGAGGGTGGCGCCCATAGCCCGCACGCGCGGCACCCTCCGGTCGCGGTCCACGAATCGAAGGCGTCTTCCTCGCACGTGGGGCTTTCGAGCAAAGGGCGACGGCCCGACGCCGAAAGCGGGGCTCGGTGGATCTGTCTGCAGGGCGCCGGCCCCGAGCTGGCCCCGGCGTCGGAGTGTCTCTAACCGGGGTCGGCCCTCCTAGAGTTTGCCGCTAAGGAACTCAGTAGCACGTGCTCTGGCGATGAAGCCGTCTTCCCAGCCGTGCTCTAATCCACCGATCCGTAGCGCTGTTGAGCCGACGAGGTGCAGGAAAATTGTCTCCGAGTCGGCCTCTACGGCGGTGCTGCGGTGCTGCTGCAGCGGCCGAGGTCCAGCCGGAACCAGATCGAGGATGAGGTCCATGGTGCAAGCGCGGACGCTCCGCTTGACCTGGTCAGTCTCGTTCTCGGAGTGCACGATCTCGTAACCTACGGTGCGTAGGCCGGCGCTTTGGAGCGCTTCTAATAGCGCCACCCATGCCTCTGGCTCGCGGTTGGCGTACGAGAAGATGAGGTGGCCGTCCTCCTTGAGTACGCGTCGACTCTCTGCGTAGATCCTTGTGAGTAGCTGTTGGTACTCGCCGACGCCCGTCAGTTGCCCGGTTGCGGTGTTGACAACGGCCTCACCGGCGAGAGCCCCGTCGATGAGGCCAGCCCAGGATCGCAGCGGCAGTGACAGCTCACTGTACTGAACGTCGTCGTGGTAGGGCGGATCCGTCAGGACTAGGTCGGCTGACTCGCTGGGTAGCAACATCCGCTCGCTGCTGCCTTCGACGACGTGCACGGTCGCCGTCCCGGGTTGGGATGGTTCAGGTTCAGTGGTGCGCCGTAGCTGGACCGTCAGTGGCCCGCCCGTGCGGGCGTGCAGCCATTCCGCAGCGCGCACCAGTTGACCTAAGCGACGCAGCACGGTCCCGCGTCCACTAACTTCCGTGCCCCAGACGTTCGGCTCCGCGGCGAACGTCGTGAGGTTGAAGCGATGGCCTGCCATGGATTCGTAGCTTTTGAGATACCAACGGTCCCATCGCGAGAGGTGGCCGGCCATCTCGGTGCTACCGATGATCGCCATCCTCAGCGCCGCTTGCACTTCGGGTTGGTTCGAGCACTCCGGTAGCAGATCGAGGAGCTCACGCACCATGAAGGCCTGCCGCGCGGGGTAGAGGTCCGACCAGTCCCGGAAGCCGTGGCGGAGCAAGACGCGTGTCTCGGCGCCCTCAGGGATGGCACCGAGGGATACCGGCTCGCCCCATCGCGGGGAGTCTGCAGCGGCGAGTTCGGCGTCTGTCGGGATTGCGAGCTCGCGACGGAAGCCGTTCGCCCGCTCGACCAGAACTACCTCCCACCGCCAAGCGCCGGACGCGGTCCGCTCCGAGAGGCTCTCGCGGTGGCCCTTGGAGCACGTGACGACACGGCCGCGTGTATAGATCGCCGACGGCTCGATGATGGTCTTGCATGTCTTGCAACGGCTCGTTCTGTCGCTGCTACCGAGCTGCAGGTGCCCTCGCTTGCAGCTGAGGTATGCCTCGGGTAAACCTCGTTCCTTGCGCGCGAGCAGGGAAACCATTGCATACGGAAAGTGCCGGTTGCGTTCACCGCATGTGGTGCAGCAGCTCGTGGCGACACGGAAGGTATGACTGACGTGTCCGAGGGAGCCGTCCTGCATTGACGTGCCGTAAGCGGCCTTCGCCAGGGCAGTGGCGCGTTGAGTCAGCGATGCAGCGCCCTCCCGTAGGTCGTCAGGTGAGGGCAGTGCGAGCATCGCGGCGAGTCCGTTCGCTGCCCACGGGTTGAGGTCCTGTGCGTAGACCTGGTGTCCCCTGGTTACAGCGGAGAGTGGGATCACGCCGCCGCCGGCGAAGGGGTCGACGATCAGCATCGGGGAGTTCGTCTCGGCGGCGACGGCCTGAACAAGTGAACCGTTCACGGCGTCGGTTCGACGGGCCCACCACCGGTACACGCTTACCGGAGGGAGGTGGACCTCACGGTTGCGGCTCTCCGCCTTCGCGGCGGCGCTGATCACGTTGACGTCGAGGTGACGAAGCGGGGAGCGGAGAGCGGGTGCGAGTGTCTCTGACGCTGAGGCTGTAGCGACGGCGCGCGGGGTAGTGACGGTCACATCGTTCCCCTCTCGTCGTCACGATACGTCGTCCCGCACCATAGCTGAAATGCTCGGCTTCGATGTTGCTGGGGTGATCATTATTTAGGCACGTCGAGTACATGGTCACCGGGCCGGGCCGGGTCGATTGCTTGCGGTGGCACGGGCAGACCGTGCTGGTGGCCGGGCATAGGAAGCCCCGGCCGAAGACTCGTTGTCGGAATCTCGATGCGGACAGTCTCCCATCGGGCGCCTCCATGGTCGGTCGGCAGGAAGGGACGAAGATCATCCCCGGTCAGCCAACCCGCGACATAGAGTTCGCTGGCGAGGTTCTCCTTGACCGCGACTAGAGACCAGTGGTTGTCCGCAGCGCCGGTGCGGGCCTCGTTGCGGCTGAGAAAGAAGGAGAAGACTCCGGGTTTCGGTCCGGACGTCTTCACCTCGAGGCGGTGTCGACATCCGCCGGGATCCGGGCAGCTGACGTCGTACCCCAAGTCGTCGCTGCGTTGGCTGAGCCAGCAGACGTCCGCTGCAAGATCGGGTCTGCCGAGTTCCTGGAGCCACTCGCGGGCGCTCTGGACGACGAACTCCTCACCGGCTGCCCCGATCACCTTCATGCGCTCATCGTCCACCTTTCGGCCCATGATGAGGAGAAAGTTCTCGCGGCGTTGCGCGTCAAAGACCGTGCCAAGCGCGTCTAGCACGTCCTCCGGGATCATCGCATCGCCTTGATCCGCCACCGTGAAGAGCCATAGAGGCGGCTCACGCATAAGGCAGTGCGATAGCAGGAACTCGGTAGCAGCGTCAAGTGGCATCGATGCGAAGGTGGCGAACTCTTCGGCTGGCGCGAGCCAGTCATCTGTGCGGACGAGGACGCCGACGCGTTCCAGCAACGCCTGGCCGTCCTCCAAGTGGCGTGCGTTGAAGATGCCGCCGCTTGGCGCGACAGCGTACGAATGGCGTGCGTCCATGGCGTGAGCGCCAGGGCCGATCAGCCGGCACGCACGGACAGCAGCCTCAAGTTCGAACGCTGTAGGGCAGAGAGGCGTCATGATCAGCCGGCGAGGTCTCGGGAGCCGCCCGGTCCAGCGCGCAGGTGAGCGAAGAGCGCCCGGAGGTCGTCACTATCTACGGCGCGTTCGAGCGTTCCAGAATCTTCGTCTGGGAGCGCAGTGCCCACGAGGCTCGGATCATCGAGTGCTTCGGCGAGATTCTTCGCCTTGACGTGGATTCGGGCATCCACAACCTCGTCGACTGTGCCGGTGGTCACCAGGTATCGAATGCGCGTCTCGTCCGAAGGCAGGAGGCCAAGCCGATGGATGCGGTCGATGCTTTGCAGCCAGTGGCCGGCGTTGAAGGTTCGGTCAAGGTAGATCGCGTCGTGGCACTCCTTGTGAAGGCTGACGCCCTCACTCATCGACGCAGGGTTCGCGATGAGGACCATGCAGTTGCTGCTTGACCGAAACTTCTCGAGTTCAGACTCGCGGGTCCGCTCGGCGTCGGGCTGGCTGAGTGACGACGGCATGCCGCCATAGATGAGCGCCGGCGTGTAGGTCGCGAGCATGCTCTCAAGAAGTTTGATGTTGCGAACGAAGTTCGTCCAGACCAGCGTCTTCCGCCCCAGGTCCGCATTCTCCTTGATCATCGATAGGAGAACTTGGAACTTCGCCGGTGTCTCGTACTGGTTGTACCGCTGCATGACCTCCCACAGCGGCGTTCCTCGGGGGACATCCAGCGGGGGGTGCCGGAAGATGTCGTCGCCCGCTGAGCCGGCGCTGAGCAGCTTCGGGTTCGTGGCTGCTTCGAGGAGATACATGACGATGTCGCCCATGCGGGCAAGCTCCACTCGGGCGTTCATGCTCAGTTGCAGCTCGCCAGCGTACTGGTCGTGCAGCGCGGCGTAGATCGTCGCCTGGAGGCCCTCGAGCGGCACCGGGACAGCTTTGATGCTGGGTTGTGGCAGTCCCAGCTCGGCTTTCTTGGTTCGGGTGAACATGGGTGCGATGCGCGACGCGATCGCCGCGCCTGCGCCCGGTGGGGCTGGGTTCACCAGAGCGTCCGGCGGCAGAACGCGTCGGGCTTGGCCGGGCCATAGGAAATCGATGAGCGCGACGAAGTCAGCCGGCGACTGCGGGGCGGGCGTACCCGTGAGCAGATCGCGCCGGGCGGCGAGGAAGGCCAGAGAGAGGCAGGCGCTGCCCCACTGGCCGTCCCAGCCCTTCTTCATCCGGTGCGCCTCGTCGAGCAGCACCATTGCCGGCTTCGCACGAACCCAGGCACTTAGGTCCTCGTAGTTCGCGGCGAGCCGCTGATAGTTGACGAGCAGGATCTCGGCCTCGTGGGGAATATACCCACCGTTGTAGGCCCGGACGACGGGTGACTGTCTACCGTCGAAGCAGACTTTGACCTCGGACGTCCAGGCATCGTATGCCGAGAGTGGCGCCACCACGAGGAGTCGCTCGACCCGGCCTGCGACACGCTCAGCTTCGTACGTTGCGTAAGCCACTGTCGTCTTGCCAGCCCCTGGTACCGAAAAGTTCGCGCCGTGCGGGAGACTCAAAAGGTGTGCTAGGTCGCGGAGCTGGAATGGACGCAGCGAACGTACGAAGCGGCTCGCGTCGAGCCGGGCTTGGGCCTGCTCCGGCGTGAGTTGTGGCAGGGCCTCGAGGATGCCCGACAGAGTGGTGCGCTCGGCGTGGGTAGAACGAAGGATGTCCTGCAACTCGGGTGAGATGTCTAAGCCGACACGGTCCCGTCGACCCGCTGGTCCCACCCAAGCCATCCTGCTGAGGACGCGTTCGAGGTTGCAGAGTGCCTGTGAGTTGGCATTCCCGACGGTGGGGTCGGCAGCCCATTCCGTCATGAGCTCGAACCAGAAGCTGTCGGGGACGCCCTCGCCCCGCCTAGCGTGCACCCTCGGTGGAGCTCCGGAGAGACGCAGCGCGACCTTGGGTGCCATTGCGGTGGGCGCGGTCATGCTGAACCAGCGGACGGATAGGCGTTGTTGAGCTCCTGGATCGCGCGGTCCAAAGCCTCATACGCCCTCTTCCACGCCTCCGCGTCGAAGTCCGCGCGGGCGCGGACGCTCTCGTATGACGAACGTGCTGCGTCGATCCGCTTCGCTGCCTCCTTGAGTAGTTTGGTCGGCGCGAGGAGCTCGTCGCCCTGTGCATCGTCAAGACTCTTGGCCTCGATGGCCGTGGCGTAAGCGGTGGAGATACCCCCAAGAAGTTGCTGGCGGCTAATCGTCTGCGCTGTGCCGTCCGCAGCCGAGATTTCGACAGTAGGGGCATCGACCGTCGTTGCAAGCAGCGTTACAAGGTCAGCGAACGGTACCGAATTGGCGGAGTCGCTGGCCGCGGGGCCGCCGACGTCGGAGTCGCTAAACAGGTCGAGGCCCTCGGGTTCGCCGAGGCCGACTACAGGCTCATGGTTTGCTACGACGCCGACCACGGAGTTCTCAGCGAAGGCATCACCGAGGTATGAGGCGACGAGGGTGTCATCGACCTCGCGCAGCTTCGAGTATCCAAGTCCGGCAAGCATGCCCACAATCCGCGCATCGCGGATCTGGGCCGCCTTCACCGGGTTCGTCTTGGCGGTCTTCTGATACCCGGCGGCGATCTCCAGAAGGCTCTGGCGCATCCCCTCGAAGAACGTCCATGGGATCGGTGGCTGCGACCTCGCCCTGACACTCTCGATGATCTGAAGGATGGACAACTCCTGTTCGACCCGCGCTGCAGCCTCCTTGCGGCCTTTGTCGCCCTTTGCGCGGAGTTCACGCCACGTGAGAAGGCCGATCTCCTCCTTTGAGTAATCCTGCAGGAGGTCCCTGACGAAGAGCAGTGTGTTGACGTTGGAGTAGACCTGCTTAACGTCCTCCTCCATCTGGAGGGCGGCCTCGATCGCCCGGAACTCCTTGTCCGTGGCGTCCGTCGGCAAGACAACGACCTCGATGTACTGCTTGCCGAGATCACGGAGTGCTGCGGCGCGCGTGTTCGCGTTGACCAGCACGCCGGTGTGGCTTACCACGCCGGGGTAGCGCTGACCATCAGCCTCGAGGGCCCCCTTGATGCGGGAGTAGCCCTCCGTGGCGCGGAGCTGTTCCTCGAGGAAACTCTGTGCCTTCTCGCCCCACGGCTCCTTCTGGAAGAGCTTCTGTATCTCCTCGGAGGCAGAGAGGATCTGCGCTCGGATGCGGTGGCTTGAGGGGCTGTACAAAGTGAGCTCAAGCGGGATGCTCACCACGGGGAGAAGGACGTCCTTACCCTTGTATGTGATCAGCTCTTGGCGAACGCTGCCGCTGGCAATAGCCGCCTGACGGGCGGCCTCGATGGCCTCGGTTCGCGCCCCCACGGTCGTCGTCACTGAAGATCTCCTTGCACAAGGTCAGTCGCCGATCACTCCACCGGAGGTCCGTGTCATTGTCCCCGACGGGTACGACACTTCTCCGGTCAGGTGTGACAGGCGAGGCTACTGCAGCTGGGTCGCCAAGCGTGCCAGCTCGGACAGCTGTCGTTCGGTGTAGACGTGGCCCTCGAAGGCGCGCGCGAGTGCGGCGGTGGATTGCACCCGGTCAGCCCAGCCGGGACCCACGACGACGGCGGCGAGCAGTAGGTGCGGGAACTGCGGAGGCAGGGGCTCAAGCTGCCCGACGCTCTTGCGCACTGTGCCGCCGTCCCGGGCGCTCGCGATGGTGATGCCCAGGATGGGCTCTGGGTCATGGTTGCTATCGCGACGGATTGCGCACAGCTGCAGCGGGCCGGCAGCCGGACCAAGGAGCTTGTGCCAGAGCTTACGGCCGAGGTTGCGTTGCGTGAGGACCTCGATCCCCTCGGCACCGAGGGCCGCTTCGATTTCGTCGGTGATGACGCCGATGAGGAGGGTGTTGGTGCGGTTGCGGTGGGCGAGCCAAGCTCCGCCAGCACCTCGTTGGGCAAGGAGCACTGAGAACGGCACGCCGTTCTGGTGAAGATCGGAGACGAGTTCCCACCCAGTTGCGCTGCACTCTGGCACGCCGAACAGGTGCTCGAGTGCGCGTGCAGGCGTTCCTCCCGTCACCATCGAGGTCAGCTCGCCAGCCACGTGAGCATCCAACACTTTCCATGCCGCCTTCACCTGCGTGGTGCTCCATGCCCCATCGGGCTCCCCGGGAGGTGCTGCCGCGCCGCTGGACCTCAACTTGTCAGCGAGGTCGCGGTATGAGAGTCCGGCGATATCACAGAGGCAAATCATGACGTGCTTGTTATTCGCCTGGGCGGCGTGCACAACCTCCGCCGTGAGGTTCGCTAGTGAGTGCCCAATAGCGTGAAGCGCGAGAGTGTCAAGCGCAGCCTGGTGCTGGTTGGGCGTGATGACGCGGTCGATCGCGAGCAGATCCGCGCTGCTGTCCAGATGGGAGACAGCTGAACGAGCCGCGGCCTGCCTGAGGGCCTCCGTTGACAGCCGTGTCACTGGAAGGACTGCCAGAGCGGCGAACACGTCGCGCCAGCTTTGCGTCGTTGTGCGCAAATCTCGGCCTTCTGCAAGCCAAGCGACGGCTCGATCGCAGTCAGGCTGCGCTGTCGCAGCCACCAGAACTGCTGCTGCCTCGTCGGCGGTCACTCGGCGGCCCCCTCCTGTTGTCTTGTTCCGGCCAGAGTATCGGCGTCGATTGTGAGGTACCCAGTCTGGGTTTCTGGCGGTACCCGTCCGCCAGGTACCCGGTCGACCGTGCTCGTCGGCTGCCTAGGGCGTGTCCTGTCGATCATGGGAGCCAGATGACGGCAGCGATCAGGACGAGGCCGGCTCGGTAGAGGGATGCGCGTTTGGCGTATCGCGTTGCCAGGTCACGCCACTGCTTGAGCCGGTTGAAG
>NZ_WBKS01000082.1:0-25413 GCF_008868145.1 Micromonospora sp. AMSO1212t | reverse complement strand
GGGGCCGGCGCCCCGGGGGCCGCGGACGGGGCCCGGGTGGGGGGCGGCGAGCAGGCGAGCGGGGCGAGTGAGGGCGGCAGGGACGCCGCCGAGGGGGGTCAGTAGTGATGGCGCGTGGTCCGGAGCGGCCGGCGGACGGCCCCGACGAGCGGCGCGACCCGCGCGGCAAGGGCCGCCGGTGGGGGCGCGGCCGGCCCGAGCCCGAGCTCGACCCGACTGTCGTCGGCGAGGAACTCGGCTGGATCGACGACCTGCGTACCGCCAAGCAGCAGGGCGGTGAACTCGGACCGGACGGGGGCGTCCCCGCGCCGCGTCCCGGCGCCGACCCGTCCTGGCCGGACGGCGAGCCCGCCCGGCCACCCCGCCCGGCCGCCGCGCCCGGTCCGGGTCCCGGCGTGCCGCCGGCCGCCCGGCAGGCTCCGCGGCCGCCGGCGCCGGGGGCCCAGCCGCCCTCGACCGGTCAGCCGGTTCCGCCGCCTTCGCCCGCCGGCCGGCCCGGCACTCCGTCGGCGGGCGCGCCGCAGGCTCCCGGCCGGCCGGTTCCGCCGCCGGCCGCCGCGCCGCAGGCTCCCGGCCGGTCCCATCCGGGCGGGCCCGCTCCGGTCGGCCGCACCGACCCGACGATGCCACCCGTGACCGGCCGCCCCGGTCCGGCTGCGCCCCCGGCCGCCGGGCGTCCCGGCGGACCGGTCACCGGGCGTCCCGGTACCGACCTGCCCCCGGCTCCCGGTCGACCGGGCGTGGACACGCCTCCGCCAGCCGGACGGTCCCGCGTGGACACCGCCCCGCCGTCCGGCCGACCCGGAGTGGACATGCCCCCGGCTCCCGGGCGTCCGGCCGCGGACACGCCGCCGGGGGTCCGCCCGCCGGTTGTGGACGCGCCCTCCGGCGGTGGCCGCCCCGGCCCGGAGACGCCGCCCGGTGGTGGCCGGCCCGGTCCGCGTCCGCCGGTCATGCGCCGCCCCGACACGCCCGGTCCGGCCGCGCCGCCGGTGCGCACCGGCGGTCCCGAGACCGGTGCCCCGCGCCGGGCCGGTGACGGCCCTTGGCCCGGCGGCCCCGAAGCCGGCGCCCCGCGCCGCCCCGCCGACGGTCCGTGGCCCGGCGTGCCCGAGGCTCCCCGTCCGGCCGACGCGCCGTACCGCCGCCGCGTGGACGGCCCCACCGGCCAGCAGCCGCCCGTCGCCGGCACCCGCGTCCCGCCCGCTCCACCCGGCCGCGCACCGGCCGACCCGGGCCGGCCACCCGCCGACGGCGACACCCGCGTACCGCCGACGCCCCGCGGCCGGCACGGAGCCGGACCCGAGGTCCCGCACCAGGCCGATCCGACGATCCCGCCGCCGTCGGGTGGCCGACGCGCCCGGGCGGACGACACCGCCGGCATCCAGCCGGTCTCCGGCGGTGCCCGCCGTGCCCGCGCCGAGGACACCGACGCCGTCCAGCCGGTCCCCGGTGGAGCACGCCGGGCACGGCCCGACGACGTGGCACCCGGCACCCAGCCGGTCTCCGGTGCGGGCCGCCGTGCCCGTGCCGACGACGTACCGCCCGGAACCCGTCCCGTCTCCGGTGCGGGCCGTCGCGCCGCGCCGGAAGGGGCCGTACCCGGCGGGCCGGCCGGACGGGCTGTTCCGGACGCCGCCCCGGTCTCCGGTGGCGGGCGACGCGCCCGGCACGACGAGCCCACCGGCGGCCACCATGTGCCCGCGCCCGGCGGCGGATCCGCAGCCGGGCCCACGCCGGGCACCGGCCGGCGGGCCACCCCGGAGCGTCCCCCGGTCGTCCCGCGCAGCGGAAACGCGCCGGACCTGCCGGGCGCGCCCGTGTCCGGCACTCCGGCGACCGGTCCGAACCCGCCTGCCGGCCGCCGCGGCGCGCCCGCCGGCCGCGGTGCCGCACCCGACGTACCCGGCGGTCGGCGGTCCGCGCCCGATGCAGCCGGCGGTCGGCGGTCCGTGCCCGACGAGCCGGTCGGTCCCGGCGCCGGCGCCGAGGCGCCCGGTCGCCGGGCCGCCCGCGACGACACCGGTGAGCCGCGGCCGCAACGGCCCGACCGGCCCGCCGACTGGCTGCGGCAGGCCGGTCGCACGTCGCACACCGACCCGGCCATGCCGGTCACCCGCCGCCCGGCCGGCCCTCCGGCCGAGGAGCCGTCCGGTCGTCCCGGCGGGCCCGCCGGCCGGGCGGGCGTCGCGGTCCCGCCGGTGCGTCCCGAGCCGGGTACGCCGTCTCCGCGCCCCGGACAGCCCGGCCCCGATGTACCGCCGCGCGCCGAACCGGCGATCCGCCCCGACCAGCCCGGCGCGGTCGTGCCCCCGGCCAGGCCCCAGCCGTCCGACCCGACGCCCGGTAGGCCCGGTCCGGCCCGCGGCGCGGCCCGCCCCGGTGTCGCGTCCGTTCCCGGTCCGGCCGGTCCCGGTCCGCGTGGCGACCTCGATCGCACCGGCGGGGTTCCCGCGGGTGGTGGCCGTCCCGGTGGTGCTCCGACAGGTCCGGCCGGTCCCGGTCCGCGCGGCGACCTCGATCGCACGGGCGGGATTCCAGCCGGCGGTGGCCGCCCCGGTGGCGGCCCGACGGGTCCGGCCGGTCCCGGTCCGCGTGGCGACGTCGATCGCACCGGTGGGACGGCGGTCGGGTCCGGCCGCCCCGGTGGCGGTCCGGCCGGACCCGGTGGCGAGGGGCGCGGGGTGGCCCGCCCCGACGACACCCGGCCTGGCGCCGGGCCTCGTCCGCCGATGGCACCCGGCACCCGAGGGCCGGCCGGCGACGGCCCGGTGCCGCCCGGTGCGCCGGTGACCGCCCGCGCGGCAGCCGGTGTGGCCCGCCCGGTCGCGCCCGACGAGCGGACCACCGGACGTGCGACACCACCCGGACCGGAGCCGGGCCGGCCCGGACCGGGCAACGCGGCGACACCGGCGGCGGCCCGGGCGGCTGTGGTCGTACCCCCGGGGGAGCCCGCGGGGCCACGGCCCGCAGCGGGCGGCGCGCCACGGCCCGGCGGTCCCGGACCGGACGACAGCGGCGCGGAGGCCGGGGGCCTGCGCGGCGCCCGGTCCGAGCTGCGCCGGCAGATGCGCGAGCGCACCCGGCTGCGGCTGGGCATCCTCGCCCTGGTCAGCCTCGTGCTGCTCGGCGCGGTGCCGCTGTACTTCGGGATGCGGACGCTCAGCCGCGACCCGGTCTTCGACACCCTCGACGCGCTCGCCGTGCCCGCCTGGGCGCAGAGCAACACCGTCGACAACGTCAGCGGCAGCCGCTGGTGCCTCCAGGACTGCCGCCTGCGTGAACGTTCCGTCGAGTCGGAGCAGGGGTGGAAGGAGACCGTCGCGGTCTACGAGAAGGCGCTGACCGGGGACGGGTGGCGGCGCTGGAAGGTCGACCGCTGCCCGGACGAGAAGGTCCCTGGTAGCTACACCTGCTGGCGCCGGGACGAACTGACGCTCGACCTGTGGGTACGCGACCGCACCTGCACGCCCCCGCCGGTGGACGGGGCGCCCGCGCCGACCGCACCGGCCACGCCCGCAGCGGCGGAGTGCACCGGCTCGTTGGTGTCGGTGAAGGTGCGCAACGCGATCGACGACGAGCGCACCGGCCCGACACCGACCACCGATCCGTCACTCACCGGTGAGGATCCGTACCCGACCCTGACCGACGACCCGCTGGGCGAGGCGACCCCCTCACCGTCGTGAGCCGACTTTCATCACGGACGGTAGGGTCTGGGGCTGGCACGCCCGTCCGCGCCCGGTGACCGGGTCGGCGTGGCGCGAAGTGGGTAGGTACGGTCGCGCGTTCCGGGGCGTCGGGTCCCGGGACACTGCTTGAGGAGGACTTTCGCGTGAGTGGTGGAGAGATCGCTGCGCTGATCGCGGCCGGCGCGTTCCTGATGCTGGTGCTCGTGCTGGCGGTGCCGATCCTGCGGCTGCGGCACACCGTGGACGCGACGACCCGCATGATCACCGACGTGAACGAGCGCACCGCGCCGCTGCTCGGCGACGTGAACACCACGGTGAAGAACGTCAACGTGGCGCTGGAGCAGGTGCAGACCTCGCTGGACGGGGTGAACCTCCAGCTCGCCAAGGTGGACACCATGACCAGCCACGCGCAGAACGTCACCGCGAACGTGGCGAACCTGGCCACCGTGGTCTCCGCCGCCGCGGCGAACCCGCTGGTCAAGGTGGCCGCGTTCGGGTACGGCGTGCGCCGGGCCGCCTCCGCCCGCCGGCACGCCGAGACCGAGCGCGAGGTGCGCGACACCATCAAGCAGCAGCGTCGCGCCGCCAAGCGCGGCAACCGCTGACCCCGACCGGCGTACGCGGGAAGGATGAGAACATGAGGCGGTTGTTCTGGCTGGGCATCGGGCTGGCCGTTGGCGTCCTGGTGGTGCGCAAGGCCACCCGGACCGCGCAGGCGTACACCCCGGCCGGCATCGCCAGCGGGCTGTCCGAGTCCGCCGGCGGTCTGGTCGAGTCGCTGCGGGCGTTCGTGGACGACGTCCGGGTCGGCATGGCCGAGCGTGAGCAGGAGATCCACGAGGCCTTCGCCCGCGGCGAGGTGTACGACGACCAGTTCGCCGAGCTGCGGGAGGACCCGCGGATCGGCGACCGAGAGATTTTCCCGGAGGACCACCAGCGATGAAGACGGCGGAGATCAAGCGGCGGTTCCTCGCCCACTTCGAGGCGAACGGGCACACCGTGGTGCCGTCCGCTCCGCTGCCCGCCATCAGCGACCCGAACCTGCTGTTCATCAACGCGGGCATGGTGCAGTTCGTGCCCTACTTCCTGGGCCAGCAGACCCCGCCGTACGCGCGGGCGACGAGCGTGCAGAAGTGCATCCGGACGCCGGACATCGACGAGGTCGGCAAGACCAGCCGGCACGGCACGTTCTTCCAGATGAACGGCAACTTCTCCTTCGGTGACTACTTCAAGTCCGGTGCGATCCCGCTCGCCTGGGACCTGGCCACCAAGCCGGTCGAGGCGGGCGGCTTCGGGCTGGACCCGGAGCGGATCTGGGCCACCGTCTACCTGGACGACGACGAGGCGTACGACATCTGGCGCGCCACCGGCGTGCCGGCCGAGCGGATCGTGCGCCGCGGCAAGGCCGACAACTTCTGGTCGATGGGCATCCCCGGCCCGTGCGGCCCGTGCTCCGAGCTGTACTACGACCGGGGCCCGGCCTACGGCCGCGAGGGCGGCCCGGAGGTCGACGAGGACCGCTACCTGGAGTTCTGGAACCTCGTCTTCATGCAGTTCGAGCGCGGTCCGGGCGTCGGCAAGGAGGACTTCCCGATCCTCGGCGACCTGCCGGCGAAGAACATCGACACCGGCATGGGCCTGGAGCGGATGGCCTCGCTGCTGCAGGGCGTGGACAACCTCTACGAGATCGACGAGGTCAAGCCGATCCTGGACCGGGCCGCCGAGCTGACCGGCAAGCGCTACGGCGTGCACTCCGGTCACGCGGCGAACGAGTCGCACCCGGACGACGTGCGGCTCCGGGTGATCGCCGACCACGTGCGCACCTCGCTGATGCTCATCGGCGACGGCGTGACCCCGTCGAACGAGGGCCGGGGCTACGTGCTGCGCCGCATCATGCGGCGGGCGATCCGGGCGGTGCGGCTGCTGGGCTACCAGGAGCGGGCGCTGCCGGAGCTGCTGCCGGTGGCCCGCGACTGCATGGCGCCGTCGTACCCGGAGCTGGCCGAGGACTTCGGCCGGATCTCCCAGTACGCGTACGCCGAGGAGGACGCGTTCCTGGCCACGCTGCGCGCCGGCACCACGATCCTGGACACCGCCATCGCCGAGACCAAGTCGGCCGGCAAGGCGGCGCTCTCCGGTGACAAGGCGTTCCAGCTGCACGACACGTACGGCTTCCCGATCGACCTGACCCTGGAGATCGCCGCCGAGCAGGGCTTGCAGGTCGACGCGGAGGGCTTCCGCCGGCTGATGGCCGACCAGCGCAGCCGGGCCAAGGCCGACGCGCAGGCGCGCAAGACCGGGCACACCGACGTGTCGGCGTACCGGTCGGTGCTCGACGGCGGCGGTCCGGTGGAGTTCACCGGCTACACCGAGCTGAGCCGGGAGTCCCGGGTACGCGCGCTGCTGTCCGGCGGCGCCGCGATCTCCGCGGCGGTCGAGGGCGACACGATCGAGCTGGTGCTCGACACCACCCCGTTCTACGCCGAGGGCGGTGGGCAGCAGCCCGACCAGGGGCTCATCACCGTCGGCGGCGGCCAGGTCGAGGTCTTCGACGTGCAGCAGCCGGTGCCCGGCCTGATCGTGCACCGGGCCAAGGTGGTGCGCGGCGAGGTGCGTTCCGGGGAGACCGGGTACGCCGAGATCGACGTGTCCCGCCGTCGGGCGATCTCCCGCTCGCACACCGCGACGCACCTGGTGCACCAGACGATGCGCAACTTCCTCGGCGAGTCGGCGACCCAGGCGGGTTCGCTCAACGCGCCGGGCCGGCTGCGGTTCGACTTCAACACCCCGACGGGTGTGGCGCCGAGCGTGCTGCACGACGTCGAGCAGCAGGTCAACGAGGTGCTGCTGGCCGACCTGGAGGTGCACGCGTTCGTCACCAGCCAGGAGGAGGCCCGCCGGATCGGGGCGATGGCGCTGTTCGGCGAGAAGTACGGCGAGCGGGTCCGGGTCGTCGAGGTCGGCGACTACGCCCGTGAGCTGTGCGGCGGCACGCACGTGGCCCGCTCCGCCCAGCTCGGCCTGGTGAAGGTCCTCTCCGAGGCGTCGGTGGGTTCCGGGGTACGCCGGATCGAGGCGCTCGTCGGCATGGACGCGTTCGGCTTCCTGGCCCGCGAGCACCTGCTGGTGTCCCGGCTGGCCGAGCTGTTCCGGGTGCCGGGGGAGCAGGTGGCCGACCGGGTGGAGCAGACCGTCACCCAGCTGCGCGACGCGGAGAAGGAGCTGGAGAAGCTGCGCGCGCAGCTCGTGCTCGGCGGGGCCGGTGCCCTGGCGGCGCAGGCGAAGGACGTGCGCGGCGTCGCGTATGTCGGCACCGAGGCGCCGGAGGGCGCTGCGGCCAACGACGTGCGGACCCTCGCCCAGGAGATCCGGGGCCGGATCGACGCGGCCCGCCCGGCGGTGGTGGCGGTGGCCGCCCGGGCCAACGGCAAGGCGTCGCTCGTGGTGGCCGTCAACCAGGCCGCCCGGGGACGGAACCTCAGCGCGAAGGACCTGGTCAAGGCCGCGTTCTCCGGCCGGGGCGGCGGCAGCGACGACCTGGCCCAGGGCGGCGGGCTGCCCGCGACGGAGGCGCCGAACCTGCTGGTCACCGTCGAGCGGGCGGTCGCCGACGCGGCATGAGCGAACGCACCGAGCGGAGCGAGGGCCGTGAGGGCATGCCCAGCCGGCACGGCATGAGCGAACGCACCGAGCGGAGCGAGGGCCGTGAGGGCATGCCCAGCCGGCACGGCATGAGCGCAACGATCGACGCCAGGGCGGACCACCCGGTCCGCCCTGGCCCGTACCGGCGGGGAGGTGTCCGCTCGTGAGCGAGCTGTCCCGTGGCGTCCGGCTGGGTGTCGACGTCGGCCAGGTCCGGGTGGGGGTGGCGCGTTGTGATCCGCACGGCATTCTCGCCACGCCGCTGGTGACGCTGGCCCGCGACCTGACCGCCGAACCGGACGCGGTGCCCGCCGACATGGCCGAGCTGGTCCGGCTCGCCGCCGAGCACGAGGCGGTGGGGATCGTGGTCGGGCTGCCGGTCAACCTCGCCGGAAAACACGGCCCCGCGGCGGTGAACGTATCAGCATATGCCAGCCGTTTGGCTGATGTAATGAGGCCGATTCCGGTGACGCTGACGGACGAGAGGATGTCTACCGTCGTCGCGAGTCGTAGGCTGGCCGAACGGGGCGTCCGGGGAAAGCGCCAACGAGCGGTGGTCGACCAGGCCGCCGCGGTGGAGATTCTGCAGAGCTGGCTGGACGCACAGCGGAGGCGGACGCAATGATCGACGATCTTGATCTGGGGTTCGACGAGCCGGACAGGGGGGAGAAGGGCCGGCACCGGCGCGGCGCGGTGCGCCGACGCCAGGGCAAGTCCGGCGGCGGCCGGGGCAAGACCCTCCTCGCACTCGCGCTCGCGCTGGTCCTGCTGGGCGGCATCGGCGGCGGCGCGTTCTACGGCTTCGACCGGGTCCAGAACTACTTCGTCACCCCCGACTACGACGGCTCCGGCACCGGCGAGGTTACCGTCGAGATCAAGCAGGGCGCGCTGATCGCCGACATGGCCGACGCGCTCGTCGCCGTCGACGTGGTGAAGAGCACCAAGGCGTTCATCGAGGCCGCCGAGGAGAACTCGCGCAGCAAGAACATCCAGCCCGGCACGTACAAGCTGCGCAAGCAGATGAGCGGTGACGCGGCGGTCGTGGCGCTGCTGGACCTCAAGAACAAGATCGTCAACGGGATCACCATCCCCGAGGGCCTCACCGCGAAGACGGTCTACAAGCGGCTGTCCGAGAAGACCGACATCCCGGTCAAGGACTTCGAGGCCGCGGCGAAGGACCCGGAGGCGCTCGGCGTACCGGACTGGTGGTTCAAGCGCTCCGACGGCAAGAAGCTCAAGCCGTCAATCGAGGGATTCCTGTTCCCCGACACCTACGAGATCCCGCCGAAGGCCACCGCCGAGACCGTGCTCAAGCTGATGGTGGACAACTTCCTCACCGTCACCGGGAACCTGAAGTTCGCCGAGAACGTGCAGGCGAACCGCGGCGGCATCAGCCCGTACGAGGTGCTCATCGTGGCGTCGCTCTCGCAGGCGGAGGCGGGCAACAAGGACGACCTCGGCAAGATCGCCCGCGTCGCCTACAACCGGGTCTACAGCGGCAACTTCCCCTGCAGCTGTCTGCAGTTCGACGTGTCGGTCAACTACTACTGGGAGCTGACCGGCAAGCCGACAAAGGCGTCGAAGGACATGCGCAGAGAGGAGCTGTACGACGAGAAGAACCCGTACAGCACCCACGCCCGCCCGGGTCTGCCCCCGACTCCCATCAACAACCCGGGGAAGCAGGCCCTGGAGGGGGCGCTGAACCCGCCGAACGAGAAGTGGCTCTTCTTCGTCGCCATCGACAAGCAGGGACACTCGGCCTTCGCGACGACGAACGCCGAGCATGAGCGCAACATCGAGAAGGCCAAGGAGAACGGCGTTCTCTAGGCACGACGTCACTCGGGGGACAGAGGCTGTGCACATTTCGGCTGCCCGCCGCGCCGCTGTTGTCGGCAAGCCGATCGCCCACTCGCTCTCCCCGGTGATCCACACCGCCGGGTATGCGGCGGCCGGGCTGACCGGCTGGTCGTACACCCGGATCGAAGCCGGTGCCGACGACCTGCCCGGCCTGGTCGCGGGCCTCGGCCCGGAGTGGGCCGGGCTGTCGGTGACCATGCCCGGCAAGGAGGCGGCGCTCGCGCTGGCCGACGAGGTCTCGCCGGTCGCCGCCGCCGTCGGCGCCGCCAACACGCTGGTACGCCGGCCCGACGGCACGTGGTACGCGGACAACACCGACGTCACCGGCATGGTCGAAGTGCTCACCGGCGCCGGCTGCGTGGCCGGGGCGGTCGTCACCGTGCTCGGCGCGGGCGGCACCGCCCGGGCCGCGATCGCGGCGGCGGCCCGGATCGGGGCGGCCGAGGTGACAGTGGTGGCCCGCCGCCCCGAGGCGGTCGACGAGATGCGCCCGGTCGCGGAGGCGGCCGGGGTGCCGCTCGCCGGCGCCGAGTGGGACGGCGCGCCGGCCCACGCCCGCGCCGACCTGGTGATCTCCACAGTTCCCAAGGGCGTCGCCGACCCCCTCGCGGACAACTTCGACTGGCGGCCGGAGTCCGTCTTCTTCGACGTCGTCTACGACCCGTGGCCCACGCCGTTGGCGGCGGCGGCGCTCGCCGCCGGATGCCGGGTCGTCTCCGGGCTGGACCTGCTGCTGGCCCAGGCGTTCGGCCAGTTCGAGCAGTTCACCGGCGTCGCCGCGCCACGCGCCGCGATGGCCGACGCCCTGGCACGGGAACGGGTCGGCGCCGGACCGGTGTGACCGGTGCGCGGACGGGCCCGTCCGCAGGGCGGGACGCGGCGGGCGGCGTACGCCGGTGACCACCGGGCGTGACAGACTGACCGTCGTGTTGCGCTGGCTGACTGCAGGTGAATCGCACGGACCCGCCCTCGTCGCGATGCTGGAGGGCGTACCCGCCGGCATCGAGGTGACCACCGGGGAGATCTCCGGCGAGCTGGCCCGGCGCCGGCTCGGCTACGGCCGGGGCGCCCGGATGGCGTTCGAGCAGGACGAGATCGAGATCATCGGCGGGCTCCGGCACGGCGTGACGCTCGGCAGCCCCGTCGCGATCCGGGTCGGCAACTCCGAGTGGCCCAAGTGGCGCACCGTGATGGCCGCCGACCCGGTCGACCCGGAGGAGCTGGCGAGCCAGGCCCGCAACGCGCCGCTGACCCGTCCCCGCCCGGGGCACGCCGACCTGGCCGGCATGCAGAAGTACGGGCACACCGACGCCCGGCCGATCCTGGAGCGCGCCAGCGCCCGGGAGACCGCGGCCCGGGTCGCTGTGGGCACCGTCGCCAAGGCGCTCGTGCGCCAGGCGCTCGGCGTGGAGATCGTCTCGCACGTGGTCGAGCTGGGGCCGGTGGCGGTCAAGCCGGGTCTGCGGCCCACGCCGGAGGACGCCGCGCGCATCGACGCCGACCCGCTGCGCTGCCTCGACGCCGAGGCCAGCGCCCGGATGGTCGCCGAGGTCGACGCCGCGAAGAAGGCCGCCGACACGCTCGGCGGCGTGGTCGAGGTGCTCGCGTACGGGGTACCGCCGGGCCTGGGCAGCCACGTGCAGTGGGACCGCAAGCTCGACGCCCGCCTCGCCACCGCACTCATGTCGATCCAGGCGATCAAGGGCGTGGAGATCGGCGACGGCTGGCAGCAGGCCCGCTCGCGCGGCTCCGAGGCGCACGACGAGATCGTGCCCACCGCCACCGGCGTGCGGCGGATCACCGACCGGGCCGGTGGCCTGGAGGGCGGCATCACCACCGGTGAGCCGCTGCGGGTGAAGGCGGCCATGAAGCCGATCTCGTCGCTGAACCGGGCCCTCGCGACGATCGACGTGACCACCGGCGAGCCGGCCACCGCGATCAACCAGCGCTCCGACGTGTGCGCGGTCCCGGCGGCGGCGGTGGTGGCCGAGGCGATGGTCGCGCTGGTGCTGGCCGAGGCGGCGGTGGAGAAGTTCGGCGGCGACTCGGTCGCCGAGATGCGCCGCAACCTGGCCGGCTACCTCGACAGTCTGGTCGTCCGGTGAGCGCGAGGAACGCAGCGCAGCGGAGTCCCGCAGTCGCGAACGAAAGGTGGCAACGATGAGCACCCGGCCGGTCTGTGTGCTGGTCGGTGCGCCCGGCTCCGGCAAGACCACAGTCGGCACGGCGCTCGCCGAGGCGCTCGGCGTCGGCTTCCGGGACACCGACGCCGACATCGAGAACCTCGCCGGCAAGCCGATCCCGGAGATCTTCGTGGACGAGGGGGAGGAGCACTTCCGTACCCTCGAACGGGCCGCCGTGGCGGCGGCGCTCGCGTCGCACGCGGGCGTGCTCGCGCTCGGCGGCGGCGCGGTCCTGGCCGAGGAGAACCGGGCCGCGCTGATCGGCCACACGGTGGTGCACCTGTCGGTGGAGCTGCCGGACGCGCTCAAGCGGGTCGGTCTCGGCGCCGGCCGGCCGCTGCTCGCGCTGAACCCGCGCGCCACGCTCAAGCACCTGATGGACCAGCGCCGCCCGCTCTACGCCGAGGTGGCGACCGCGACCGTGGTCACCGACGGGCGTACGCCGCAGGAGCTGGCGGCGGAGATCGCCGCGCTGCTCAAGCCCTGACCCACCCCGCCCGGCTGCGCCCGGCTCCCTCCGTGGAACGCCGTGGGTGTCTCCCGGGCGTTGTGGCACCCGTGGCGTTCCAGTCGGCGTGCATGCCGCCGGTGGGTGGAACGCCATGGGCGAGTGAGACGGCGTGCCGGCGCGAGGTGGACGGTCAGGCGTTGGCCGCAGCGGTCCCGGCCGTCCGGCGTCCGGCCCGGCGGCGAGAGCTCCGCGCCCGGCGGCGAGGGCTCCGCTCCGGTCGCCAGGTGGCGAGCAGCGCCAGCGCCAGCGCGATCTCGGCCAGGTCGCCGAGGTAGTACATGAGCGTGGCGCCGGCCCGCAGCTCGGCGGCGGTGGCGGGCACGTCCACGAACAGCCCGGCGTAGAGCAGCTGGGCGATGGTGGCGTGCGCGGCCACCCCGACGCCGATCACCACCAGCCGCACCGGTACGCGGGGGCGGTGCGGGCCCGGGTCCGGACCGGCGATCGACCAGGCGAACAGGCAGCCGCTGAGCAGGAAGTGCAGGTTCACCAGTGTGTGCAGGACCGGGCTGTCCAGCGTGGCCCGGTACAGCGGGGTGAGGTAGAGCAGCCAGAGCCCGCCCGCGGTGAGCAGCAGCCCGGTCACCGGGTGGCCGAGCACCCGCGCGACCGGGTGCCGCAGCAGGTGTACCAGCCTCCGGCCGGTACGCCGGTCCAGCGTGCGCAGCAGCAGTGTGACCGGGGCGCCGAGCACCAGCGCCAGCGGCGCCAGCATGCCGATCAGCAGGTGCTGCCACATGTGTCCGACGAAGTCACCGGCCGGCCACAGCAGCCCGGCCGTCAGCAGCAGCGCGCCCAGCCCGAAGCTCGCCGTGCGGGCGTGCGCCCAGCCCGGTCCGCCCGGGTCGCGCAGCCGCAGCGCGGCGGCCAGGTACACCCAGAACAACGCCACCGGGATCAGCGCGGTCGCCGGGAAGCCACCGGCGGTGTGCCCGGCGTGGGCCACTGTCACCGGCGCTCCGGCGCGCAGAGGTCGACCGCGCGGGCGCGGCGCTGGATCGCCCAGCCCACAGCGATCAGCACCACGCCGAGGGCGAGGAACCCGAGGTCCCACCAGAGCTGGTTCGGGCCGCTGCGCACATGGTGGATGCCGAGCAGGTGATGGTCGATGATGCCCTCGACCAGGTTGAACAGGCCCCAGCCGATGAGCGCCCAGCCCCACAGCATCGGCGAGCGCCACAGCCGGCCCCGGGAGTGTGTGACACGGGAGTAGAGCAGGGCCAGGCCGGTCAGCACCGCCACCCAGGTGACCACGTGGAACAGGCCGTCCCAGAGCGTGTTCATCTGCAACCCGGGCACGGTGTCCACCGGGTACTCCCGGACGCCGATGCGGTCGCTGCCGGTGCTGCTGAGCAGGTGGTGCCACTGGAGGACCTGGTGCAGGACGATGCCGTCGACGAAGCCGCCGAGCCCGACGCCGAGGATCGTGGCGGGCAGCCGGATGCTCGTGGCCGTCTCCGGCCGGGTCTTGTGTGCCGTCGTCTCACTCATTCCGGCCGCCCTACCCGCCGTGCGGCCGGGCAAACACCCAGCCAGTGGACAACGGCCGCGCGGGGGCGGCGCGCTGGACTAGGCTGCCCGCGATGGACGAGGTGACCCGGATCCCGGTCGGCGGCGAGCGGCCGTACGACGTGCTGGTGGGACGTGACCTGCTGGCCCCGCCGCCCCGGCTGCTGCCCGGCGCCGAGCGGGTGGCCTTCCTGCACGCGCCGCCGCTCAAGGCGCTCGCCGACACGCTCGCCGACGCGGTCCGCGAGGGCGGCGTGACACCGCTGCTGATCGAGGTGCCGGACGCGGAGGCGGGCAAGCACGTCGACGTGGCGGCGGCCTGCTGGGACCGGCTCGGCGACGCCGGGTTCACCCGTACCGACGCGGTGGTCGGGGTGGGCGGCGGCGCGGTCACCGACCTGGCCGGGTTCGTCGCGGCCACGTGGCTGCGCGGCGTGCGCTGGGTGCCGGTCGCGACGTCGCTGCTCGGCATGGTCGACGCCGCCGTGGGCGGCAAGACCGGCATCAACACGGCCGCCGGCAAGAACCTGGTCGGCGCGTTCCACCCGCCGGCCGGAGTGCTGGCCGACCTGGCGACGCTGGACAGCCTGCCCCCGGCCGACCTGGCCGCCGGGATGGCCGAGGTGGTCAAGTGCGGGTTCATCGCCGACCCGGTCATCCTCGACCTGGTCGAGCGGGATCCGGCCGCCGCGCTGGACCCGGCCGGGCCGGTGCTGCGGGAACTGGTCGAGCGCGCGGTCCGCGTGAAGGCCGACGTGGTCGCCGGGGACCTGCGCGAATCCGGGGTACGCGAGGTGCTCAACTACGGGCACACGCTGGCGCACGCGATCGAGAAGGTGGAGGGCTACCGCTGGCGGCACGGCCACGCGGTGGCGGTCGGCCTGGTCTACGCCGCCACGCTGGCCCGGCTCGCCGGTCGGCTCGACGCGGCCGACGCGGAGCGGCACCGCCGGGTGCTGACCGCGCTCGGCCTGCCCACCGGCTACCGGGCCGACGCCTGGCCCGATCTGCTGGCCGCGATGCGGGTGGACAAGAAGGCCCGGGGCAGCCGGCTGCGGTTCGTGGTGCTCGACGGACTGGCCCGCCCGGCGATCCTGGAGGCGCCGCCGGACGACCTGCTCGCCGCCGCGTACGAGGAGATCAGCTCGTGAGGGTGTACGTGCTGAACGGGCCGAACCTGGGCCGGCTCGGCACCCGTCAGGTCGACGTGTACGGGGTGACCAGCTACGCCCAGCTCGTGGCCGACTGCGAGCGGCACGGCCGGGAGCTGGGCCTGGACGTGGTGGTCCGGCAGACCGACGCCGAGCACGAGATGCTCGCCTGGCTGCACGAGGCGGCCGACGAACAGGCCGCGGTGGTGCTCAACCCGGCCGCCTGGTCGCACTACTCGATCGCGGTGCGGGACGCCTGCGCCATGCTGCGCGGCCCGCTGGTCGAGGTGCACATCTCCAACATCCACGCCCGGGAGGAGTTCCGGCACCACTCGGTGGTCTCCGCGGTGGCCACCGGGGTGATCTGCGGCCTGGGCGTGGACGGCTACCGGCTGGCGCTGCACCACGTGGCCGCCCGGTCGGCCGCAGGCGCCTGAGCCGGTCCCGCTCGGCGGCGCTCGCGCGGGGTCCGTTCCGTGGCGCGAGTCCGATTCGACAGAGCGAGTAGACTTGGACGGTCTGTCCGCCAATTGATGATCAAGGCAGGAAATGGCCACCACCAACGACCTGAAGAACGGCCTGGTACTCAACCTGGACGGCGAGCTGTGGGCCGTCGTCGAGTTCCAGCACGTCAAGCCCGGTAAGGGTGGTGCCTTCGTGCGCACCACGCTGAAGAACGTGCTGTCCGGCAAGGTGGTCGACAAGACCTTCAACGCGGGCACCAAGGTCGAGACCGCGACCGTCGACAAGCGCACCATGCAATACCTCTACGCCGACGGCGAGGACTACGTCTTCATGGATCTGGAGACGTTCGACCAGATCACCGTCCCCGGCGCCACCGTCGGCGAGGCCGCCAACTACCTCCTCCCCGAGGCCGAGGCGACAGTCGCCACCCACGAGAGCGTGCCGCTGTACATCGAGCTGCCGACCTCGGTCGTGCTCGAGATCACCTACACCGAGCCGGGCCTTCAGGGCGACCGGTCGACCGGCGGCAACAAGCCGGCCACCGTCGAGACGGGCGCGACCGTGCAGGTGCCGCTGTTCATCACCACCGGTGAGAAGATCAAGGTCGACACCCGCGACGGCCGTTACCTCGGCCGAGCCTGATGGCCGAGGGCCCCAAGCAGCAGATGCCGGCGCGTCGCAAGGCGCGCAAGCGGGCGCTGGACGTGCTCTTCGAGGCCGACCTGCGGGACCGCCCGCCGGTCGAGGTGCTCGCCGGTTATCTGGAACGGATCGAGCAGCCGCGCCCCGACCACCTCGGCTACGCGGTCGGGCTGGTCGAGGGCGTGGCGGCGCACCTCGACCGGATCGACGAGACGATCGCCAGCTACGCCGAGGGGTGGACGCTGGAGCGGATGCCCGTGGTCGACCGCAACCTGGCCCGGATCGCCGTGTACGAGCTGCTCTACGTCGACGAGATCGACGACGCCGTGGCGATCAGCGAGGCCGTGGAGCTGGCCCGGCAGATGTCGACCGACGACTCGCCCCGCTTCCTCAACGGCATCCTCGGCCGGATCGCCGAGTACGCCACGCGCTGACGCGCGCCGGAACGACGAAGGGCCCGTGCCAGCCGGCACGGGCCCTTCTCGTCGTACGGGGGTGTCAGGACGCGAAGAACGCCCGGGGGTCGGCGACCAGCACGCCGTGCTCGGTCAGCCGCTCGATCAGGCCCGACGGCGAGGCGTCGTAGACGATCGCGAGGGCGCGCAGGTCGTCGGCGCGGATCGAGAGCACCCGGCCGTTGTAGTCGCCGCGCTGCTGCTGGATGGCGCGCGCGTAGCGGGCCACGTACGCGAGGTCCTCGGAGGCCTCGTCGTAGAGCCGCTCCAGGTCCAGCACGATCTTGCTGGTGGGCTCGTGACGCACCCCGCTGCCGTCGGGCAGCAGCTCCGAGACGGGAACGCGGTAGAAGTCGGCCAGCTCCGCCAGGCGGGACACGGTGACGGCGCGGTCGCCGCGCTCGTACGAGCCGACCACCACGGCCTTCCACCGCCCGTTCGACTTCTCCTCCACCCCCTGCAGGGACAGACCCTGCTGCTGGCGGATGGAGCGCAGGCGGGCGCCCAGCGACTTGGCGTATTCAGAGGGCATTCGGACACTCCCAGTGCTGTTCGGGTTCCCCGAGCTATCGCTACGGAGCGTGACGGTACGGGGATTGCGACATGTGGTCAAGTGTTGCCGTCCACCGGGTCCGGCACCCACGTGTGGCTTGTCCCCATTTCTCCGGGCTGACCAGCAGGTCAGGACCGGCGGTGGGCGGCCCGGTGACCGCTGGTAACGTGGCGTGAAGCCCCGGTCCGGGCCCCGCGCGGGCCTGCCGGAGCCGACCAGACGTCCTTTAACGACCCGTCCCGTGAGGCGGGGAAGGAGGTCCGCCGTGGCCTACCCACCGGCTGCCCACTCGTCGCCGCCGCGACAACCCTCGGTGAAGGTGATCCTCGCCGCAGCGGACGTGTCGCGGGTGGTCGACCGCATCGCCCACCAGATTCTGGAGAAGACCCAGGGCGCCGCCGACACCGTGCTGCTCGGCATCCCCACCCGGGGCGTGCCGCTGGCCCACCGCCTCGCGGACCGGATCAGCACCTTCGAGGACGTCACAGTCCCGGTCGGCGTGCTCGACATCACGCTCTACCGCGACGACCTGCGCCGGCACGCCACCCGCGCGGTCGGCCCGACCGACCTGCCGCCCGGCGGGATCGACGGCAAGCGGGTGATCCTCGTCGACGACGTGCTGTTCTCCGGCCGCACCGTGCGGGCCGCGCTGGACGCGCTCAGCGACGTCGGCCGGCCGGCGTCCGTGCAGCTCGCGGTCCTCGTCGACCGCGGCCACCGGCAGCTGCCGATCCGCGCCGACTACGTCGGCAAGAACATCCCCACCGCGCTGGCCGAGAACGTCAAGGTCACCCTCGCCGAGACCGACGGCACCGACGAGGTACGGCTGTACGGAGGCTCCCTCTCATGATCCGGCACCTGCTCTCCGGCGCCGACCTGGACGCCGGCACCGCCACCCTGGTCCTGGACACGGCCGCGGAGATGGCGACGGTGGCCGGCCGCGAGGTCAAGAAGCTGCCCGCGCTGCGCGGGCGCACCGTGGTCAACCTCTTCTACGAGGACTCCACCCGCACCCGGATCTCGTTCGAGGCGGCCGCCAAGCGACTCAGCGCCGACGTGATCAACTTTTCCGCCAAGGGCTCCAGCGTGGCCAAGGGCGAGAGCCTGAAGGACACCGCGCTGACGCTCCAGGCCATGGGCGCGGACGCGGTGGTCGTCCGGCACCCCGCCTCCGGCGCCCCGCACCGGCTCGCCGAATGGGTGGACGGGTCGGTGGTCAACGCCGGTGACGGCACCCACGAGCACCCCACCCAGGCGCTGCTCGACGCGTACACGATGCGGTCCCGGCTGGGCCGCCTCGACGGCCTGCACGTGGCGATCGTCGGCGACGTGCTGCACTCCCGGGTGGCCCGCTCCAACGTGCTGCTGCTGTCCACGCTCGGCGCGAAGGTCACACTGGTCGGCCCGCCCACGCTCATCCCGGTCGACATCGCCGCCGCCCTGGCGCCCGGCACCGACGTCTGTTACGACCTCGACGCCGTTCTCCCAGATGTGGACGTGGTGATGATGCTGCGGGTGCAGCGCGAGCGGATGGGTGACTCCTACTTCCCGTCCGCCCGGGAGTACGCCCGCCGCTACGGGCTCGACGGGCCGCGCATGCGCCGGCTGCCCGGGCACGCGATCGTCATGCACCCCGGCCCGATGAACCGGGGGATGGAGATCACGCCCGAGGTGGCCGACTCGCCCCGCTCCACCATCGTCGAACAGGTCGCCAACGGGGTCTCCGTGCGGATGGCCGTGCTCTACCTGCTGCTCGGAGGGAACAACCGGTGACCGCGTACCTCATCACAGGCGTCAGTGTGGTCGGCGGCGAGCCGACCGACCTGCTCATCCGCGACGGCGTGGTGGCCGGGACGGGCCGCGGGCTCGCCGCGGACGGCGCCACAGTCATCGACGCGACCGGCCTGGTCGCGCTGCCCGGCCTGGTCGACCTGCACACTCACCTGCGCGAGCCCGGCCGGGAGGACGCCGAGACGGTCGAGTCCGGTTCCCGGGCGGCGGCGCTCGGCGGCTACACGGCGGTGTGCGCGATGGCGAACACCTCGCCGGTCGCCGACACCGCCGGTGTGGTGGAGCAGGTCTGGCGCCTCGGCCGGGAGGCCGGCCTGGTCGACGTGCAGCCGATCGGGGCGGTCACGGTCGGGCTGGCCGGCGAGCGCCTGGCCGAGCTGGGCGCGATGGCCGACTCGGCGGCCGGGGTGCGGATCTTCTCCGACGACGGGCACTGCGTGTCGGACCCGCGGCTGATGCGCCGGGCGCTGGAGTACGTCAAGGCGTTCGACGGCGTGATCGCCCAGCACGCCGAGGAGCCCCGGCTGACCGAGGGCGCGCAGATGCACGAGGGCGAGGTGTCCACCCGCCTCGGCCTGACCGGCTGGCCGGCCGTCGCCGAGGAGGCGATCATCGCCCGGGACGTGCTGCTGGCCGAGCACGTCGGCAGCCGCCTGCACGTCTGCCACGTCTCCACCGCCGGCAGCGTCGAGGTGCTGCGTCAGGCCAAGGCGCGCGGGGTACGCGTCACCGCCGAGGTGACGCCGCACCACCTGCTGCTGACCGACGCCAAGGCGGAGAGCTACGACCCCGTCTTCAAGGTCAACCCGCCGCTGCGTACCGCCGCCGACATCGCCGCGCTGCGGGAGGCGCTGGCCGAGGGCGTGATCGACATCATCGCCACCGACCACGCGCCGCACGCCGTGGAGGACAAGGAGTGCGAGTGGGCGTACGCCCGGCCGGGCATGCTCGGTCTGGAGACGGCGCTGTCGATCGCGCTCGACGTGTTCGGCCCCCGCTGGGACCTGATCGCCGAGCGGATGTCCCGCACGCCGGCCCGGATCGCCGGGCTGGCCGGGCACGGCCTCGACCCGGCGCCCGGCGTACCGGCCAACCTGACCCTGGTCGACCCGGCCGCCCGCCGCGTCATCGAACCCGCGGAGCTGGCCAGCCGTAGTCGCAACACCCCGTACGCCCGCATGACGCTGCCGGGTCGCATCGTGGCGACCTTCCTGCGCGGCGAGCCGACGGTCCTGGACGGAAAGGCTGTCAAGTGAGCGCGAGGAATGCAGCGGAGCGGAGTCCCGCAGTCGCGAACGAAAGGCGGGCCCGGTGATGGTGAAGCGTAGATCGGCGATCCTCGTCCTGGAGGACGGGCGCACGTTCCACGGCGAGGCGTACGGCAGCGTCGGAGAGACCTTCGGCGAAGCCGTCTTCAACACCGGCATGACCGGCTACCAGGAGACGCTCACCGATCCCTCGTACCACCGGCAGGTGGTGGTGCAGACCGCGCCGCACATCGGCAACACCGGCGTCAACGGCGAGGACGACGAGTCCGACCGGATCTGGGTGGCCGGGTACGTGGTGCGCGACCCGGCCCGGATCAGCTCGAACTGGCGGGCCGGCGGCGGCCTGGAGGACCGGCTCGCCGCCGAGGGTGTCGTCGGCATCAGCGGGGTGGACACCCGGGCGCTGACCCGGCACCTGCGCGACCGCGGCGCGATGCGGGTCGGCATCTCCAGCGTCGAGGACGACCCGGCCGCCCTGCTGGAGCGGGTGCGCCGCTCGCCGCAGATGGTCGGCGCGAACCTGTCCGACGAGGTGACCACCGCCAAGCCGTACGTCGTCGAGGCGCAGGGCGAGCACCGGTTCACGGTGGCGGCGGTGGACCTGGGCATCAAGCGCAACGTGCCGCGGCGGCTCGCCGCCCGCGGCGTCACCACCCACGTGCTGCCCGCCGGGTCGACGATCGAGGACCTGCTCGCCACCGGCGCGGACGCGGTCTTCTTCTCGCCCGGCCCGGGTGACCCGGCGACCGCCGACGGCCCGGTGGCGCTGGCCCGGGAGGTGCTGACCCGGCGGATCCCGCTGTTCGGCATCTGCTTCGGCAGCCAGATCCTCGGCCGGGCGCTCGGCTTCGGCACCTACAAGCTCGGGTACGGCCACCGCGGCATCAACCAGCCGGTGCTCGACCGGGCCACCGGCAAGGTCGAGGTGACCAGCCACAACCACGGCTTCGCGGTGCAGGTGCCGGGCGCCGGGGACGGCGCGGTGGTGCCGGATCAGGTGATCCAGACCGAGTTCGGCGGTGTCCAGGTGTCACACGTCTGCCTCAATGACAACGTGGTCGAGGGGCTGCGGGCCGTGGACGTGCCCGCCTTCACCGTCCAGTACCACCCGGAGGCGGCGGCCGGCCCGCACGACGCGGACTACCTCTTCGACCGCTTCGCCGAGCTGATCGAGGGCGGCGGCCTCGACCGGAAGCAGAGCGAGGGCGGCGGCCTCGACCGGAAGCAGACTGAGGGGCGCGACAATGCCTAAGCGGACCGACCTCAAGCACGTCCTGGTGATCGGCTCCGGGCCGATCGTGATCGGACAGGCCTGCGAGTTCGACTACTCCGGCACCCAGGCCTGCCGGGTGCTGCGCAGCGAGGGGATCCGGGTCAGCCTGGTCAACTCCAACCCGGCGACGATCATGACGGATCCGGAGTTCGCCGACGCCACGTACGTCGAGCCGATCACCCCGGAGTTCGTCGAGCTGGTCATCGCCAAGGAGCGCCCCGATGCGCTGCTGCCGACCCTCGGCGGGCAGACCGCGCTGAACACCGCCGTCGCCCTGCACGAGGCGGGCGTGCTGGAGAAGTACGGCGTCGAGCTGATCGGCGCGAACATCGAGGCGATCAACCGGGGCGAGGACCGGCAGCTGTTCAAGGAGATCGTCGCGAAGGCCGGCGTACGGCTGGGCCTGGAGGATCCGTCCGCGCTGGTGCCGCGATCACGGGTCTGCCACTCGATGGACGAGGTCCGCGAGACGGTCACCGAGCTGGGCCTGCCGGTGGTCATCCGGCCGTCGTTCACCATGGGCGGTCTCGGCTCCGGCATGGCGCACACCGACGAGGACCTGGAGCGCATCGCCGGCGCGGGCCTGGCGGCCAGCCCGGTGCACGAGGTGCTCATCGAGGAGAGCGTGCTCGGCTGGAAGGAGTACGAGCTCGAACTGATGCGCGACCGCCACGACAACGTGGTGGTGGTCTGCTCGATCGAGAACGTCGACCCGATGGGCGTGCACACCGGCGACAGCGTCACCGTCGCCCCGTCGATGACGCTCACCGACCGGGAGTACCAGCGGCTGCGTGACCTCGGCATCGCGGTGCTGCGCGAGGTCGGTGTGGACACCGGCGGCTGCAACATCCAGTTCGCGGTGAACCCGGCCGACGGCCGGATCGTCGTGATCGAGATGAACCCGCGCGTGTCGCGCTCCTCGGCGCTGGCGTCGAAGGCCACCGGCTTCCCGATCGCGAAGATCGCCGCGAAGCTCGCCATCGGTTACACGCTCGACGAGATCCCGAACGACATCACGCTGAAGACGCCGGCCGCGTTCGAGCCGACGCTCGACTACGTGGTGGTGAAGATCCCCCGGTTCGCGTTCGAGAAGTTCCCCGGCGCGGACCCGGAGCTGACCACCACGATGAAGTCGGTCGGCGAGGCGATGAGCCTGGGCCGCAACTTCACCGAGGCGCTGAACAAGGCGATGCGCTCGATGGAAACCAAATCATCTGGTTTCTGGACCGTCCCCGACCCTCAGGGCGCGACCCGGGAGAACACCCTGGCGGCGCTGCGGACGCCGCACGACGGCCGGCTCTACACCGTCGAGCGGGCGCTGCGCCTCGGCGCGTCGATCGCCGAGGTGTCCGAGGCGTCCGGCGGCATCGACCCGTGGTTCCTGGACCAGATCGCCTCGCTGGTCGAGCTGCGTGCCGAGATCGTGGACGCGCCGGTGCTCGACGCCGGCCTCCTGCGCCGGGCCAAGCGGGCCGGCCTGTCCGACCGGCAGCTCGCCGCGCTGCGTCCCGAGCTGGCCGCCGAGGACGGCGTACGCACGCTGCGGCACCGGCTCGGCGTCCGGCCGGTCTACAAGACGGTGGACACCTGCGCGGCCGAGTTCGAGGCGACCACGCCGTACCACTACTCGACGTACGACTCGGAGACCGAGGTGGCGCCCTCGGCCCGGCCGAAGGTGCTCATCCTGGGCTCCGGGCCGAACCGGATCGGGCAGGGCATCGAGTTCGACTACTCGTGCGTGCACGCCGTCCAGGCGCTGCGGGACGTGGACTACGAGACCGTCATGGTCAACTGCAACCCGGAGACCGTCTCCACCGACTACGACACCGCCGACCGGCTCTACTTCGAGCCGCTGACGTTCGAGGACGTGCTGGAGGTCTGGCACGCCGAGGACACCTCCGGCAAGGAGGCGGGCGGCCCCGGCGTGATCGGGGTGATCGTGCAGCTCGGCGGGCAGACCCCGCTCGGCCTGGCGCAGCGGCTCAAGGACGCCGGGGTGCCGATCGTCGGCACCTCCCCGGAGTCGATCCACCTGGCCGAGGAGCGCGGCGCGTTCGGCGCGGTGCTGGCCCGGGCCGGGCTGCGCGCGCCCGCGCACGGCATGGCCACCTCGTACGACGAGGCGAAGGCGATCGCCGACGAGATCGGGTACCCGGTCCTGGTCCGCCCCTCGTACGTACTCGGCGGGCGCGGCATGGAGATCGTGTACGACGACGCCACGCTGCGCGACTACATCGGCCGGGCCACCGCCATCTCGCCGGACCGCCCGGTGCTGGTGGACCGGTTCCTGGACGACGCCATCGAGATCGACGTGGACGCGCTCGTGGACGCCGACGGTGACGTCTACCTGGGCGGCGTGATGGAGCACATCGAGGAGGCCGGCATCCACTCCGGCGACTCGTCCTGCGCGCTGCCGCCGATCACGCTGGCCGGCTCGCACCTGGCCCAGGTGCGGCACTACACCGAGCAGATCGCCCGCGGCGTCGGGGTGCGCGGCCTGCTCAACGTCCAGTACGCGTTGCAGGGCGACATGCTCTACGTGCTGGAGGCCAACCCGCGCGCCTCCCGGACCGTACCGTTCGTCTCGAAGGCCACGGCGGTGCCGCTGGCGAAGGCGGCGGCCCGGATCGCGCTCGGCGCCACCATCGCGCAGCTGCGCGACGAGGGGATGCTGCCGCCCACCGGCGACGGCGGCACCATGCCGGCCGACGCGCCGATCGCGGTCAAGGAGGCGGTGCTGCCGTTCAAGCGGTTCCGCACCCCGTCCGGCAAGGGCATCGACGTGCTGCTCGGCCCGGAGATGAAGTCCACCGGCGAGGTGATGGGCATCGACACCGGCTTCGGCCAGGCGTTCGCCAAGTCGCAGGCCGCAGCGTACGGGTCGCTGCCGACCGCCGGGAAGATCTTCGTCTCGGTCGCCAACCGGGACAAGCGGGGCATGATTTTCCCGATCAAGCGCCTGGCCGACCTGGGCTTCGAGATCGTGGCCACCACCGGCACGGCCGAGGTGCTGCGCCGGCACGGCATCGCCTGCGAGCAGATCCGCAAGCACTACGAGTCGGGTGAGGGCGCGGACGCGGTCTCGCTGATCCTCGGCGGGGACGTGGCGCTGGTGGTGAACACGCCGCAGGGCTCCGGGGCGAGCGCCCGTTCCGACGGGTACGAGATCCGCAGCGCGGCGGTGAGCGTGGACATCCCGTGCGTCACCACCGTCCCCGGCGCCGCCGCGGCCGTCATGGGCATCGAGGCCCGCATCCGGGGCGATCTCAAGGTCCGCCCGCTCCAGGACCTCCACGCCGCCCTCCGGGCGGGCGAGTGACCCCGCGCCTCCACGCGCCGATCATGAGGTTGGCGGCGGATTTGGAGATCCACATCGCCGCCAACTTCATGATCGCCGGGCCGGCCGGGTGGGCCGGACGCGGGGGTGGGGCGTGATCTTCGAGAAGGTGGTGCGGCCCCGGCTGTTCTCGCTCGCAGGCGGGGACGCGGAGGGGGCGCACGAGTGGACGCTGGCGCGGCTGGCCACTGTGTCGCGGCAGCCGGCGGTGCTCGCCGCGCTGCGGGCGGCGTACTTCCGGCCGGCGCCGCGCACCGTGTTCGGGGTGCGCTTCCCCAACCCGGTCGGACTGGCGGCCGGCATGGACAAGAACGGACTCGCGTTGCCGGCCTGGCCGGCGCTGGGCTTCGGCTTCGTCGAGGTCGGCACCGTGACCGCGCACGCCCAGCCGGGCAACCCCCGACCCCGGCTGTTCCGGCTGCGCGACAGCGAAGCGGTGATCAACCGGATGGGCTTCAACAACGCGGGCGCGGCGGCGCTCGCGGACCGGCTGGCCGCGTTGCCGCGCCCGCTCGGCGTGCCGCTGGGCATCTCGCTCGGCAAGTCCAAGGTGACACCGCTGGACGAGGCGGTCGAGGACTACCTCGCCTCCTACCGGGCGCTCAAGGAGCACGGCGACTACTTCGCGGTGAACGTGTCCTCACCGAACACCCCGGGTCTGCGGTCGCTTCAGGACCGGTCCCATCTGGACGCGCTGCTCGCCGCGCTGGTGGGGGAGAAGCCGGTGCTGGTGAAGATCGCCCCGGACCTGACCGAGCCGGCCGTGGCCGAGCTGCTGGAGGTGTGCCTCGACCGGGGCGCGGCCGGGGTCATCGCCACCAACACCACGCTCGCCCGTGACGGGCTCGCCCCGGCCGACCGGGAGCGCGCCGCCGAGGCCGGCGGGCTGTCCGGCCGGCCGCTGACCGCCCGGGCCCGGGAGATGGTCGCCTTCGTGCACCGGGAGACCGGGGGACGGCTGCCCGTGATCGGGGTGGGCGGCATCCTCCACCCCGACGACGCCAGCCGCATGTTCGACGCCGGCGCCGCCCTGCTCCAGCTCTACACCGGCTTCATCTACCGGGGCCCCTGTCCCTTATACACATCT
>NZ_WBKS01000081.1:0-25573 GCF_008868145.1 Micromonospora sp. AMSO1212t | reverse complement strand
CCAAGAAGTAACCCAGTTCCATGCTCGGAAGGACCTGGTGGGCGGAGCCCACCAGGTCCTTCCGAGCATGGAACTGGGTTACTTCTTGGACACCTTGGTGACGTCGAAGGACTGGGTCACCGCGTCCTTCGGGTAGCCCTCGACGCCGTCGCGGATCACCGCGAGGTTCGGCAGCAGGAACAGCCAGTCGCTGGCGGCCTCCTGCGAGATGACCTTCGCGGCCTCGGCGAACTTCTTGTCCCGGGCCGCCGCGTCCAGGGCCGTGTCGGCCTCGTTCATGAGCTGCGTGACGGCCGGGTTCTTGTAGCGGTAGTAGTAGTCCGGCTGGCCGTAGCGGACCAGGTCACGCGGCTCGACGTGGGCGATGATCGACAGGTCGTAGTTGGCCTTGCCGAGCACCTTGTCGAGCCACTGCGGCATCTCGACGTTGTTCTGGGTCACCTTGATGCCGACCTCGGCGAGCTGCGAGGCGACGAACTGCGCGGACGCGCGGGCGTAGCCGGGCGGCGGGACGTCCATGGTCAGGGTGAGCCCGCCTGCGTGACCGGCCTCGGCGAGCAGCTGCTTGGCCTTGGCGGGGTCGTGCGGGAAGTCGCCGGTGCGGTCCTCGTACCAGGGGTCGCTCGGCGGCACCATACTGCCGATCTTCGTGCCGTACCCGGACCAGACGGTCTTGATCAGCGCGTCGTGGTCGATCGCGTGGCGGACGGCCTGGCGCACCCGGACGTCGGCCAGCGGGCCCTTGCCGTTGTTCATGGCCAGGACGACCTCACCGGTCGTCTTGCCCTCGACCACCTCGAACTGCTTGTTGCCCTTGAACACCTCGAGCAGCTGCGGCGCCTGGATGTTCGCCACGATGTCGAGCTGACCGGAGAGCATCGCGTTGTTCAGCGCGTTGGCGTCGGTGATGTACCGGAAGACGGCGGTGCCGACCTTCGCCTTCTCGCCCCAGTAGCCGTCGTTGCGGACCAGGGTGATGCTGTCGCCGCGGTTCCACTTGTCGAACTTGAACGGGCCGGTGCCGTTCGGCTTCGTCCCCAGGTCGGTGGCGTTCTCCTTGAGGACCACGCCGACGCGGCCGGCGACGTCGAACAGCCAGCTCTGGCTGGGCCGGGACAGCGTCACGTCCACGGTGGACGCGTCCGGCGCCTCGACGGTCTTCACGACTGTCATCTGCGACTTGAACGGGTTCGTCGAGCCCTCGGCGGTCACCCGCTTGAAGCTCCACACCACGTCCTGCGCGGTGAGCTTCTGGCCGTCGTGGAAGGTCACGTTGTCGCGGAGCTTGAACGAGTACTTGGTGCCGTCGTCGGACACCTTCCACTCGCTGGCCAGCAGCGGCTCCACCTCGCCGGTGCCCGCGTTCTGGCGCACCAGGCCCTCGTACACGTTGTAGAGCAGGACCTGCGGGATCGCGGCGCCGGCCTCGGCGGTCAGGTCGAGGCTCACCGGCTCCAGGTAGGCGCCGAGGGTGACCGTACCGTTGCCGGAACCACCGCCGCCGGTGGTGGTCTCCGAGTCACCATCGCTACTGCACGCGGTCAGAGCCAGCGCCGTGGCGAGCAGCACGGCGGGCAGCGTTATCTTCAGCCGATTCATTCGTGTGTCCCATCGCGAAGAACGCCAAGGGCGCTCGTAGCCTGTGAGGCGGGACACTATGAGCGTGGTACCCGATGCAAAAGGGCCAGTTCAGCGGGGTCGGCAGGTACCAATCAGCCTCCGGCTACCGGGCCACCCGGAACCCGGTGTTGCCACTTGAGGAGTCAACGGTGGTCCGACTCCGTGCTGCCACGCGGTATCGGTTGCAGTAGGAGTCGTGGCAGAGGTACGAGCCACCCCTGATGACGCTCTCACCTGGTGAGATGCGGCCTCGATGGTCGCGCCAGGGTTCGGCCGTGAGTTCCCAAACGTTGCCCGCGACGTCGTACAGGCCGTAGCCGTTCGGCGGAAACGCGGTCACCGGAGAGGTGCCTGCGAACCCGTCGTCCGCGGTGTTGACAGCGGGGAAGGCGCCCTGCCAGATGTTGCACTGGTGCCGCCCGCCCGGGGTCAGCTCGTCGCCCCAGGCGTAGCGGGCCTGGGACAGCCCGCCGCGTGCCGCGTACTCCCACTCGGCCTCGGTGGCCAGCCGGGTACCGGACCACCGGCAGTACGCCTCGGCGTCCCGGTGCGAGACGTGGACGACCGGATGCCGCTCGCGTCCCCGTACGCCCGACCCGGGCCCGTCCGGGGCGGCCCAGTGCGCCCCCTCGACGGCCAGCCACCACGGCGCCTGCGGGACGGAGGCGTCCAGCACGTACGGGCGCGCGGACGGCGTCAGAAGCAGGTGGAAGACGAACGACCAGCCGTACCGTTCCGCGTCCGTGCGGTAGCCGGTGGCGTCGACGAAGCGGGCGAACTGCCGGTTCGTCACCGGTGTCGCGGCGATCTCGAACGGGCCCACGGTCACCGGGCGGACCGGTCCCTCCAGGTCCTCCGGGAAGCCCTCCGGGTCGTCGGTGCCCATGAGGAAGATGCCGCCGGGCAACGCGATCAGGTCGTCCGTACCCCCGTGTGCGGAGCGGACGGCGCTCGCGCCCGCCGCGGCGCCGGTGCCGGCGGCGGGCGGGCGCTTCGGCGCGCAACACGGCGACGGCGGGGTGCCGCCCCCGCCGCCGTCCGGATCCGATTCGGTGCTCACGCCCGCGTTACGCCGGCAGAACGTCCGCCTGGTACGCGCCCTCGCCGATGACGGCGGCGACGGCGTCGCCGAAGTCCTCGGTCGACATGCCCATCTCCGGCCCGCGCATGGCGCCCAGGCGCGGCAGCACCGCCTTCACGCCGTCCTCCAGACAGCGGGCCGCCTCGGGGTGGCCCAGGTGCTCCAGCATGAGGGCGGCGCTGAGGATCGAGCCCGCGGGATTGGCCCAGCCGCGGCCGGCGATGTCCGGCGCGGAGCCGTGCACCGGCTCGAACATGCTCGGCGCCGACCCCGTCGGGTTGAGGTTGCCGCTCGCGGCCAGGCCGAGACCGCCCTGCACCGCCGCCCCCAGGTCGGTGATGATGTCGCCGAACAGGTTGTCGGTGACCACCACGTCGAACCGCTCCGGCTGCGTCACCAGGTAGAGGCACATCGCATCGACGTGCACGTAGTCCACCTCGATGTCCGGATACTCCGCCGCGACCTCCTCGAAGGTCCGCTGCCACAGGTCGCCGGCGTACGTGAGGATGTTCGCCTTGTGCACCAGCGTCACGTGCTTGCGGCGACCCAGGGCCAGCCGGAAACCGTGCCGGATGAGGCGTTCGACGCCCTTGCGGGTGTTCACCGACTCCTGGGTGGCGATCTCGTCCGGCCCGCCCCGGTGGACGAAGCCGCCGGCGCCGACGTAGGCGCCCTCGGTGTTCTCCCGCAGGATCACCAGGTCGCACTGCTCCGGGCGGAGCCCGCCGATGGGCGTGGGCACGCCGGGCAGCAGCTTGACCGGCCGCAGGTTCACGTACTGGTCGAACGCGGTCCGCAGGTGGATCACCAGGCCGCGTTCGAGCACGCCGGGCGGCACCGACGGGTCGCCGACGGCGCCGAAGAGAATGGCGTCCGCCTTGGCCAGTTCCTGTTCCACGTCCGGCGGCACGACCTGGCCGGTGATCCGCCAGTAGTCCGCGCCGAGTTCGTAGTCTTCCCAGACCAGGTCGATCCCGAACCGTCGGGCGGCGGCGTCGCACGCCTTGACCGCCTGCGCGGTGACCTCCGGTCCGATGCCGTCGCCGGGCACCAGCGCGATTCGCTGGGCGCTCATGAGTCCACCCCTGTCCGCGTGCAGGAGACCGTCACCTGCCATCGCCCGGCCAAGCGTGGCGGGAACGGGCCCTCCGCAACAGGTCCAGGTCTCCGGCTAGGCTAGTACCAGCGGGACGCATAGGGCGTGTGCAGGGCGTACGACGACGGGACGAGGCGAGACCCCCGCGGGAGTGGGAGGTCGAGGTGGCGGATTTCCTGCTGCCGGTCAACCCGCAGAGCGCGGTTCCGCTCTACGAGCAGATCATCACCGGGCTCGAGGACGCCATCCTCGCCGGGCAGTACGACGACGGCCCGCTGCCGAGCACGCGCCGCCTGGCCGAGGCGCTCGGCGTCTCCCGGAACACGGTGCTGACCGCGTACGACCGGCTCATGGAGCAGGGCCTGATCGTGACCGTGCCGCGGCGCGGCCTCTACGTCTCCTCCGACGCGGTGGTGCGGATGCGGGCCGCGCGGCGGACCGCCCGCTCCCCGATGCAGCCGATCGACTGGGCGGCGCGGCTGCCGGAACCGCCGCCCACGCCGGTGCACCGGGATCCGGCCTGGGCGCGGGCGCCGTTCCCCTTCGTGGTCGGCCAGCCCGACCCCTCCATGTTCCCGATCGGCGCGTGGGAACGGGCGCAGCGTGAGGCGCTGCGGCAGGACGGGCTGTCCCGGGTCATCGGGGACGCCGGCCAGGCCGACGACCCGGAGCTGGTGCGTCAGCTCTGCGAGCACGTGCTGCCGGCGCGCGGCATCTCCGCCCACCCGGACCAGGTGATGATCACGCTGGGCTCGACGCACGCGCTGCACCTGCTGGCGAGCGTCCTCGTCCGGCCGGGAAGCGTGGTGCTCGTCGAGGACCCCGGCTACCCCGACGCGCGGACGATCATGCAGATGGCCGGCGCCGACGTGGTGCCCGGCCGGGTCGACGAGGACGGACTGGTCGTCGAGGACCTGCCGGCGGACCTGCACGGCGCCCAGCTCGTGTACGTGACGCCGAGCCACCAGTACCCGACCGGCGCGACCATGTCGGCGTCCCGCCGTGAGGAGCTGCTGCGCCGGGCCGGCGCGGCGGACGCGGTCGTGATCGAGGACGACTACGACCCGGAGATGACGTTCCGGGGGATGCCCGCGGTGGCGGTGCGGGCGCTCGACGACGAGGACCGCGTCGTCTACCTCGGCAGCTTCAGCAAGCTGCTGGCGCCGGGGCTGCGGCTCGGCTACGTGGTGGCGTCCCCGGCGCTCGTGGACGCCATGCGGGCCCGCTCCCGCTACGTGCTGCGCCACCCGCCCGGCCCGATGCAGCGCGCCCTCGCGCAGATGGTCGCCAGCCGGGACCTGGCCCGCCACGTGCGCCGCGTCCGCGCCCACTACCAGGGGCTGTACGAGGAGATGGTGCGGGCGGTCGAGCGGCACGTGCGTTGGGGACCGCAGCCGGTGCCGCGCGGCGGACTGGCCCGGTGGATCACCGGCCCGCCGGGGCTGGACGCCGGGGAACTGGCCCGTGAGCTGCGCCGGCAGGGTGTCCTGCTGGACCCCGGCGCGCCGTACTGGGCGACCCGGCCCGCCCCGCGTCACCACCTGCGCCTGGGGTACCAGGTGATGCCGCTGGACCGCATCGACGAGGGGGTGCGGCGGGTCGCCGCGGCCGTAGAAGACCAGGTCCGGCCGCGACTGGTACCCCCGCCGACCCGGAAACTGGACGTTCCCCTCCGGGGGCGGAGTTCGTAACCTCCGACGCCATGACGTCGGACACCCACGCCTCCCTCCGCGCCGGCCATCTCGTGGACGAGCAAGCCGTCGTGTCGCTCACCCAGGACCTGGTTCGCATCCCCTCGACCTGGGACGCGGGCCGAGGGCGTAGCGAGCAGCCCGTGGCGGAACTCGTCGCGCAGGTCATGCGGGGATTCGGCTGGCGGCCGGAGGTCACCGAGGTCGTCCCCGGGCGCCCCAACGTCGTAGCGGTGGTGGACGGTGGCCTGCCCGGCCCGACGCTGATGTTCGAGGGGCACACCGACGTCGTCACCGAGGGTTCTCCCGAGGAGTGGACGGTCGACCCGTTCGGCGGCGACATCGTCGACGGGCGGCTGTACGGTCGCGGCTCCGCCGACATGAAGGCCGGTGTCGCCGCGATGATCCACGCGACCCGGGCCGTCGAGCTGGCCGGGCCGTTCCCGGGCCGGATCGTGGTGGCGGCTCTGGTGGACGAGGAGGGCCAGATGCTCGGCGCGAAGCACTTCACCACGACAGCGCTGGCCCGCGAGGTGGACGCCGCGATCGTCTGCGAGCCCGAGGCGGAGGAGATCTGCGCGGTCGCCAAGGGCGCCGTCCGCCTGCTGGTCACCTGCACCGGCAAGATGGCGCACGGCGCGATGCCGCAGCACGGCCGCAACCCCGTCCCCGCCGTGGCCGAGCTGGTCGCCGCGCTGGGCCGGTTCCAGAAGGAGCTGCAGGCCGACCCGGGCGAGCACGTGCACCTCGGCCCGACGTACCTGACCCCCACGGTCCTGGACGCCGGCTCCGCCGACCAGCTCAACGTCATCCCCGGCCGCGCCGTGCTCGGCGTGGACTGCCGGACCGTGCCCGGTGTCGACCACGCCGCCCTCGCCGCACGCGTCCGCTCCGACGCCGACGCCATCGGCACCCGGCACGGCGTCACATTCGCCGTCGAGGTCGTCGACGACCGGCCGTGCGCGGTCACCCCCGAGGACCACCCCGTCTCGCTCGCCGTGGCCGAGGCGCACCGCGCGGTCACCGGCGCCGAGCCCGTCTTCGGCGGTGTACCCGGCGCGACCGACGGCACGATCCTGTGGCGTGACAGCGGCATCCCGAACGTGGTGTACGGCCCCGGCCCGAAGTGGATCGCCCACCAGCCCGACGAGTACGTCGAGGTCGACGACATCGTCCGCAAGACGAAGGTCTACGCCGAGGCGGCGCTGGCCTTCCTCACCGGTGCCACCGGTGCCACCGGCGCCCGGGCGGGTGCGGCGTCGTGACCGCGCAGGAGCTGCTCACCGCGCTGCCCGCCGGGCTGCCGATCGGCGCCGGCTGGACCACCATCGCGCAGACCGCGCCGGTGCGCTTCCCGTACGACGGCAGCACCGTGACCCAGGCGCCCTGGGGCGCCACCGCCGACGCCGAGGCGGCTGTCGACGCCGCGCGGGAGGTCGCCGCGGAGATGGCCGGCCTGCCCGGCCACCGGCGGCGCGCGATCCTGACGGCAGTCGCCGCCGAGGTGCGCGCCCGCGCCGACTCGCTGGCCGAGCTGCTGGTCCTGGAGACCGGCAAGCCGCTCGCCGACTGCCGGGTCGAGGTCGCCCGCACGCTCGTCACGCTGGAGACGGCCGCCGAGGAGGTCGGGCACCTGACCGGTGAGACGGTGGCGCTGGACATGCAGCCGGCCGGCGAGGGCATGCTCGGTTTCTGGGTACGTCGCCCGGTCGGCGTCGTCGTCGGCATCACCGGGTTCAACTATCCGCTGCTGCTGGCCGCGCACAAGGTCGCGCCGTCGGTCGCGGCGGGCTGCCCGGTGATCGTCAAGCCGGCGCCGAACACGCCGCTGGCCACGCTGGTGCTGGTCGACCTGTTCCGCCGGGCGGGCTGCCCGGCCGCCGGGGTCCAGCTCGTCACCGGTGGCGTCGAGGTCGGCAAGCTCCTGACCACGCACCCCGACGTCGCCGCCGTGTCCTTCACCGGATCGGCGCACGTCGGCCACCAGATCGCCCGTGCCGCGGCCCCGCGCAAGGTGCTGCTGGAACTCGGGTCCAACGCGGCGCTCGTCGTCGGCCGCGACGCCGACCTCGACCGGGCCGCCGAAGCAGTAGTACGCGGCGGGTTCTACGCCTCCGGCCAGGCGTGCATCAGCGTGCAGCGGGTGATCGTCGAGGAGCCGGTCCGCGAGGCGCTGCTGGAACGCCTCCGGCCGCTGCTGGCCGCAGTCACCACCGGCGACCCCCGGTCCGCCGACACCCGCGTGTCCGCCCTGGTGGACGAGGCGTCCACCGAGCGGGTGCACTCGTGGGTGGACCGCGCGGTCGCCGCCGGGGCCCGCTGCCTGGCCGGCGGTACGGCGCAGGGCCGGGTGCTGCAACCGACAGTGCTCGTCGACGTCCCCGAGGACGCCGAGTGCTGGGCGGAGGAGATCTTCGGGCCGGTGGTCTGCGTCCGGTCGGTGCCGGACATGGACGCGGCGGTCGAGCTGGTCAACCGGTCCCGCTACGGGCTCCAGGCCGCCGTCTTCACCCGTGACCTGGCTGTCGCCCTCGACGTCGTGCGCCGCCTCGACGTCGGTGGTGTGCTGGTCAACGAGGTGCCCGGCTTCCGCGCCGACAACATGCCGTACGGCGGCGTCAAGGACTCCGGCATCGGGCGGGAGGGACCGCGCTTCGCCATGGAGGAGCTGACCGTGACCAAGATGGTGATGATCAGGCCATGACTCGGAGTGGGAGCACACACGCATGGTGATCTACTTCGTCCGGCGGCTGGCCATCCTCGCGGTATCGCTGTTCGCCGCGTCCATCCTCGTCTTCACGATGCTGGCGCTGCTGCCGGGCGACCAGGCGCAGGCGATGCTCGGGGTGAACGCCACCCCGGAGGCGCTGGAGGCGCTGCGGGAGCAGTTCGGGACGAACCGGCCGTTCACCGAGCGGTACCTCGACTGGGCCGGTGGCCTGATCCGCGGTGACTTCGGCATCTCGCCGCTCAGCGGGGTGTCGGTCGGCTCGGAGATCGCCGACAAGCTCGGCGTCACGGTGCCGCTCATCCTGGCCGGGATGACGCTGGCGCTGCTCATCGCCGTGCCGCTGGGCATCCTCGCCGCCGTGAAGAGCCGTACCCCGGTCGGGACGGCGCTGTCCGCGCTGAGCCAGGTCGGCATCGCCGTTCCGTCGTTCTGGCTCGGCATCCTGCTCATCACCGTGTTCGCGGTGAAGCTGCAGTGGCTGCCCGCCGGCGGGTTCACCGGGTGGGACGACTTCGGCGGGGCCGTGCAGGCCCTGCTGATGCCGGCGCTGGTCCTCGGCGTGGCCCAGGGCGCGATCCTGATGCGCTACGTCCGGTCCGCGGTGGTCGAGGTCATGCAGGAGGACTTCATCCAGACCGCGCGGGCCAAGGGACTCAGCCGCTCGCAGGCGCTGACCCGGCACGCGCTGCGCAACGCGGCCATCCCGGTCATCACCGTCCTCGGTCTGCAACTCGCGACGCTGCTCATCGGCACCGTCGTGATCGAGAACGTCTTCGGCCTGCCCGGTCTCGGCCGGATGCTGCTGCAGGACGTGGGCAACCGCGACCTGCTGAAGGTGCAGGGCACCGTGATGGTGCTGACGGCCGCGGTGCTTCTGATCAACTTCGTCGTCGACGTGGTGTACCACGCGGTCGACCCCAGGCTGAGGAGCAAGGCATGACATCAGTCGCCGACGCCCCACCGGACGCCACCGCCGACGTCGTCGCGGCCGGCCCCGTCAAGCCGCGCCGCCGCTGGAACCTGACGCTGGTGATCGGCGCCGGCCTGGTGGGCCTGGTCGTCCTCACCGCGCTGGTGTCGTTCCTCTGGACGCCGTACGACCCCACCCGGGTCGACCCGTCGCAGACGCTGCTCTCCCCGGGCGGGGACCACTGGCTCGGCACCGACCACTTCGGCCGGGACATCGTCAGCCAGCTCCTCGTCGGCGCGCGGACCACACTGTTCGTCGGTGTGGTCGCCGTCGCGATCGCCGCCGCTGTCGGCGTACCGCTGGGTCTGCTCGCCGCCACCGGGCACCGCTGGCTCAGCGAGCCGGTGATGCGGGCGCTCGACATCGTGTTCGCCTTCCCGGCCATCCTGCTGGCGATCATCCTGGCGGCCGGCTTCGGCGCCTCCACGCTCACCGGCATGATCGCGATCGGCGTCGCCAACGTCCCGGTGTTCGGCCGCCTCACCCGGGCCGGCGCGATGCAGGTGCTGCAGAGCGACTTCGTGCTCGCCGCGCGCAGCTACGGCCGCCGGGGCGTGGTGCTCATGGTCCGGTACGTGCTGCCCAACATCGCCGCCCTGCTCATCGTGCAGGCGTCGGTGTCGTTCGCGCACGCGGTGCTCGCCGAGGCGGCGCTGTCCTACCTCGGGTACGGCACCCCGCCACCGACCCCCACGTGGGGCCGGATGCTCCAGGAGGCCCAGAACTACTTCGTCGTGCAGCCGATGCTCGCCGTCTGGCCCGGTCTGGCCATCGCCCTGTCGGTGCTCGGCTTCAACCTCATGGGCGACGGGCTGCGCGACGCCCTCGACCCGCGGCTGAGAGGACGGTGACCGGCGTGAGCGGGCTCGTGGTGGAGGACCTCGTCGTCAAGGTCCACGACATCCAGGCCGTCAAGGGCGTCTCGTTCGAGATCGGGCGGGGCCGGCGGATGGGACTGATCGGCGAGTCCGGGTGCGGCAAGTCCCTGACCGCGCTCGCGCTGATGGGCCTGCTGCCCCACGGTGTGACGGCGTCCGGGCGGGTGCTGCTGAACGGCCGGAACCTGCTCGACCTGTCCGACAAGCAGATGTGCGCCGTCCGCGGCAACGACATCGCCATGGTGTTCCAGGAGCCGATGACGGCGCTCAACCCGCTGATGCGGGTCGGCAACCAGGTGGCCGAGTCGCTGCGGCTGCACAAGGGGATGAACCGCGCGGCGGCCTCCGCCCGGGCCGTCGAACTGCTCGAACGGGTCCAGCTGCCCGAGCCCGACCGGACCGCGCGCAAGTACCCGCACCAGCTCTCCGGCGGTCAGCGGCAGCGCGTCGTGCTGGCCATCGCGCTGGCGTGCGACCCGGCCGTGCTGGTCGCGGACGAGCCCACCACGGCGCTGGACGTCACGGTGCAGGCGGAGATGCTGCGGCTGATGGACACGCTGGTGCGCGAGGAGGGCGCGTCGCTGCTGCTCATCACGCACGACCTGCCGGTCGTCGCCAGCATCTGCGAGGAACTGCTCGTCATGTACGGCGGCTCGATCGTCGAGCACGGCGACGTGGCGACAGTCTTCGACTCGCCCCGGCACCCGTACACGGCGGGCCTGCGGGCGTCCACGGTGCTGGAGAGCACCGACGGGAGCGGCCGGCTGTCGACCATTCCGGGCCGCGTCCCGTCGCTCGGGTCGTTCCCCACCGGCTGCGTCTACCGCAACCGCTGCCCGCGCGCCGACGACGTCTGCGGCACGGTGCCGCTGCTGACGGCGCCGCCCGGCAGCACCCAGCGGGCGGCCTGCCACCACCCGATCGAGAGCGACCAGCCCCTAGGAAGCGGGAAGGCCAGCGCATGACCACCACCCCGTTGCTGGAAGCCGTCGACGTGGTGCGCGAGTACCGGTCCCCCCGGCGGTCACTGCGTACGCCGGGCCAGCCGATCCGCGCGCTCGACGGCGTGAGCGTGCAGGTCCACGAGGGCGAGGCGTTCGGCATCGTGGGGGAGAGCGGCTCCGGCAAGTCCACGCTGTCGCGCATCCTCATGGCCCTCGACCAGCCGACGTCCGGCACCGCCTTCTACAACGGGCAGCGGATCAGCGGCGTACCGGAGCGGCGGCTCGGGTTCCTGCGCCGCGACGTGCAGATGGTGCTCCAGGACCCGATGTCGTCGCTGAACCCGCGCATGCGCGTCGCGGACATCATCGCGGAGCCGATGCGCGCGCTGCGCCTGCCCGGCGACCACCGGGCCCGCGTCGCCGAGCTGATGCACTCGGTGGGCCTGCCCGAGGAGGCGGTGACCCGCTACCCGCACCAGTTCTCCGGCGGCCAGCGGCAGCGCATCGCCATCGCCCGGGCACTCGCGGCCGGGCCGAAGGTCATCGTGGGCGACGAGCCGGTCAGCGCGCTCGACGTCTCGGTGCGCGCGCAGATCCTCAACCTGCTCACCGACCTGGCCGAGCAGTTCAAGCTGACCCTGATCCTGGTCTCCCACGACCTGTCCGTCGTCCGGTACCTCTGCGACCGGATCGCGGTGATGAACCAGGGCCGGATCGTCGAGACGGGTGACACCGAATCGATCTACTCCGACCCCCGGCACCCCTACACCCAGAGGCTGCTGTCCGCGGTGCCCACCCTGAGCGGCGACCTCCTGGACCGATTCAACAGGAGCAGCACATGAGGTTGGTTGACCGCGTCGCCGTCGTCACCGGAGGCGCCAGCGGCATCGGACTGGCCACCGTCGGCCGGCTCGTCGAGGAGGGCGCGCGTGTCGTCATCGCCGACCTCGACGGCGACCGCGCCGCCGAGGCGGCCGCCGGGTTCGGGTCCGCCGTCGTCGGCGTGGCCTGCGACGTCACCCGGGCCGCCGACTGCCGCGCCGCCGTGGAGACCGCCGTCGAGCGGTTCGGCCGGCTCGACCTCATGCACGCCAACGCCGGTACGCCTTTCACCGGCCCGCTCGACGAGGTGGACCAGGCGACGCTGGACCGCGTGGTCGACGTCAACCTCAAGGGTGCGTTCTGGACCGCGCAGGCCGCCGCGCCCGCGCTGATCGAGGCCGGTGGCGGCGCGATCGTGTTCACCGCGTCGCTGCAGGCCGTCATCGCCCGCCCCAGGTACGCGCCGTACACCGCCGCCAAGCACGGCGTCATCGGCCTGATGAAGGCGCTGGCGCTGGAACTCGCGCCGCACGGCATCCGGGTCAACGCGATCGCCCCGGCGGCGACCGAGACGCCGATGCTCTCGGCGTTCCTGGGCGGAATGGGGGACGTGCCGGACAGCGCGCGGGAGAACTTCCGGGCGTCGATCCCGCTGGGCCGCATGGCCACGCCGCGCGACTCCGCCGACGCGGTGGTGTTCCTCGCCAGCGACGAGGCGCGGATGGTGACGGGCCACACGCTCGTCCTCGACGGCGGCACCACGGCCGGCTGAGGCGCAGCGTGACCGGCCCTCTGGCGGACCCCCCGTACGAGGGGATCATCGGACGCACCTACGACGAGTCGACGGAGCACTGGAGCACGCCGCCGTCGGCCGCCGCGGGTACGCCGAACGTGGTGTACGTGCTGCTGGACGACGTCGGGTTCGCCGACTTCGGCTGCTTCGGCGCCGAGATCGACACCCCGACGATCGACCGGCTGGCCGCCTCCGGGCTGCGGTACACCAACTTCCACACCTCGCCGCTGTGCTCGCCGACCCGGGCCAGCGTGCTCACCGGCCGCAACCACCACAGCGTCGGCATGCGCATGCTGTCCAACTTCGACAGCGGCTTCCCGAGCGGGCGGGGGCGGATCACCCACGCCGCCGCCACAGTCGCGGAGATGCTCGTCGACGCCGGGTTCAACACCATGGCCGTCGGCAAGTGGCACGTCGCGCCGCTGGAGCACACCACGCCGTCCGGCCCGTACGACCAGTGGCCGCTGGGCCGCGGCTTCGAGCGGTACTACGGCTTCCTGGAGGCCGAGACCGACAACTTCTATCCGGAGCTGGTCCACGACAACCACCAGGTGGACCCGCCGGCCACCCCGGAGGAGGGCTACCACCTCACCGAGGACCTGACCGACCGGGCCATCGGGTTCGTCCGGGACCAGACGTCGTTCACGCCGGAGAAGCCGTTCTTCCTCTACCTGGCGTACGCCGCCGCGCACGCGCCGCACCAGGCCCCGCCGGAGTACCTGGCGAAGTACCGGGGCCGCTACGACAGGGGCTGGGACGTCGTCCGCGCGGACCGGCACCGGCGGCAGATCGGGCTGGGCATCATCCCGCCGGACGCGCCGTTGCCACCGCACAACCCCGGCGTCGTGCCGTGGGACGACGTGCCGCCGGAGCAGCGGCGCCTGTTCGCCCGAATGCAGGAGGCGTACGCGGCGATGGTCGACCACACCGACGCCCAGCTCGGGCGCCTGGTCGACTTCCTGGAGCGGATCGGCCGCCTGGACAACACGATCTTCGTGGTCATGTCGGACAACGGGGCGAGTCCCGAGGGCACGCCGCTCGGCACGCTCAACCCCACGGCCTTCCAGAACCGGGTGCCGGAGAACCTCCAGGACAGCCTGGACCGGATCGACGAGATCGGCGGCCCGCGGGCGCAGAGCAACTATCCGCTGGGCTGGGCGCAGGTCAGCAACACCCCGTTCCGCCGCTACAAGCAGCACACCCACGAGGGCGGGGTCCGGGTGCCGTTCGTGCTGAGCTGGCCCGCCGGTGACGTGCCCGGCGGGCAGGTGCGGACGCAGTTCCAGCACAGCATCGACGTCACCGCGACGGTGCTCGACCTCGTCGGGGTGCAGCCACCCGCGGTGCGCCGGGGCGTACCGCAGATGCCGCTGCACGGCCGCAGCTTCCGCGACGGGCTGCGCGACCCGGCGGCGCCGCCGTCGCGGGACCGCCAGTACTTCGAGATGTTCGGCCACCGCGGCATCTACCACCAGGGCTGGAAGGCTGTCGCGTTCCACGAGCGCGGCACCTCGTGGGACGAGGACCGCTGGGAGCTGTACCGGATCGACGAGGACCCGACCGAGAGCCGCGACCTCGCCGCCGAGTACCCGGAGGTGCTGCGGCGTCTCGTCGAGGAGTTCTGGATCGAGGCGGCCCGCTACGACGTGCTGCCGCTGGACGACAGGGGATTCGCGATCCGGGCCCGGGTGCCACGTCCCGGGTCGGTGCGGGACCGGCTGGTCTTCACCTACCTGGCCGGGGTGCCGACGATCTCCGGTGCGGCCGTGCCGCCGACGATGAACCGCTCGCACGCCATCACCGCGCGCGTGCACCGCACCGACGCCACCCAGGGCGGCGTGATCGTGGTGCTCGGCAACGTCAGCGGCGGGTACGTGCTGCACATCCAGGACAACCACCTGGTGTACGAGTACAACCACCTCGGCACCCACTACGTGCTGCGGTCCGAGGGCGAGCTGCCGCTGGGCCCGGTGGAGCTGACCTTCGAGCTGACGAAGACGGCCGACTGCCAGGGCACCGGCCGCCTGTACGTGGACGGCGAGGCGGCGGGCGAGGCGCTGTTCCCGCGTCTGCTGCCGTTCTTCCACGGCTTCGCGGGCATGGACATCGGGCGCAGCATCCACTCGCCGGTGTCGCCGAGCTACCCGGCCCGGCACGAGTTCTCCGGCGAGCTGGAGTACGTGCGGTTCCGGCTCGCGGCGTCCGAGGAGGTGGGCGAGCCGATCGTGCCGGCGGGCGGCGTCGCGCCGCGACCGTCGGCCGGCGTCGGGTTCGAGGTCGTGGACTGACGCGCGCCGCGCGTACGAAGACGGCGCGTGGACGGACCTCCTTGTCCGTCCACGCGCCGTCCGTCTATCCGGGCCTCAGCGCAGGGCCAGGCCCCACAGCGGGTCCTCCAGGAACCGCCCGACGTGGGCCAGCACCCGGCTGCCCAGCTCGCCGTCCACCAGCCGGTGGTCGAACGACAGCGACAACTGCACGGTCCACCGGGGAACGACCTGCTCGTCGACCACCCACGGCATCCGGCGCAGCGCGCCGAGGCAGAGGATCGCCGCCTCACCGGGGTTGAGGATCGGGGTGCCGGCGTCCACTCCGAAGACCCCGATGTTGGTGATGGTGATCGTCCCACCGGCCAGGTCGGCGGGACGGGTGCGACCCTCCCGCGCGGTGGCCGCCAGCTCGTTCAGGGCGACCGCGAGGTCCCGTACCGGAAGGTTCTGCGCGGCCTTGACGTTCGGCACGAGCAGGCCGCGCGGCGTCGCGGCGGCGATACCCAGGTTGACGTCGGCGAACCGGACGATCTCCTGGTTGTCCTCGTCCCACCGGGCGTTGACGTCGGGGTACCGGCGGACGGCGTCCAGCACCGCGAGCGACGCCACGAGCAGCGGGCTGACCTTCACCCCCTGGAACACCGGATCCTGCTTCAGCCGGTCCACGAACTCGACGGTGCCGGTCATGTCGACGGTGAGGAACTCCGTGACGTGCGGCGCGGTGAACGCGCTGGCGACCATGGCGGCGGCGGTCGCCTTGCGCACCCCGCGGACGGGCAGGCGCTCGTCCCGCCGGTCGCCGGCCGCCGGTGCCGGGCCGGTGGTGTGGTCGAGGAGGTCCTGGCGCGTGATCAGGCCGCCGGGGCCGCTGCCGCGTACCTCGGTCAGCTCCACACCGAGGTCCTTCGCGAGCTTGCGCAGCGGCGGCTTGGTGAGCACCGGCGGCCGGGACGTGTGCGGCCCGCGGACGGGCTCGGCCGGGCGGACGGACGGCGTGCCGCGACGCGGCCGACGCGTCCGCGCCTGGGCGGCCACCCCGTAGCCCACGAGCACAGCGGTGCGCTCCACCGCCGGCTCTTCGGCGGTCGGCTCGTCCTCGGCCGGCGGCGCGGCGGCGGGCTCGTCGGCGGGCGGGGCCGCCGGGCCGTCGCCCGCCGTCCGGATCGCGATGATCGGCGAGCCGACGTCGACGGTCTGCCCCTCCGCGGCGAGCAGGCGGTCCACCACACCGGCGTACGGGCTGGGCAGCTCGACGACGGCCTTGGCGGTCTCGATGTCCACCAGGATGTCGTTGAGGCGCACCGTGTCGCCCGGCGCGACCCGCCAGGTGACGATCTCGGCCTCGGTGAGTCCTTCGCCGACGTCGGGCAGGCGGAACTGCTGAACTGTCACTGACACCTCTCCCTTCAGGCGGCGAGGACGCGGTCGACGGCGTCGAGGATCCGGTCCAGGTCGGGCAGGTACTCCTCCTCGACCTTGGCCGGCGGGTACGGCAGGTTGAAGCCGCCGACCCGCTCGACCGGCGCCTCCAGCGAGTAGAAGCACCGGCTCGTCACCTGCGCGACGACCTCGGCGCCGAATCCGGCGAACGTGGGGGCCTCGTGGACCACCACCGCCCGCCCGGTACGGCGGACGGACTCCTCGACCGTGGCCACGTCGAGCGGGGAGATGGACCGCAGGTCGATCACCTCGATGTCACGTCCCTCCTGTGCGGCGGCCTCGGCGGCGGCGACGCAGGTGGCGACGGTGCCGCCGTACGTCAGCAGCGTCACGTCGGCGCCGGGGCGCACGACCCGGGCGCGGTCCAGCGGCAGCGGCGGCCCGGCGTTCTCGGGCGTCACCTCGCCCTTGACCCAGTAGCGGCGCTTCGGCTCGTAGAAGATCACCGGGTCGTCACCGGCGACGGCCTGGCGGATCATCCAGTGCGCGTCGTCCGGACTGGCGCAGTAGACGACCCGCAGCCCGGCGGTGTGCGCGAAGTACGCCTCGTTCGACTCGCTGTGGTGCTCGACGGCGCCGATGCCGCCACCGACGGGGATCCGCACCACCACCGGCAGGCCGGTACGGCCGCCGGTGCGGGCCCGCATCTTGGCGAGCTGGGAGACGATCTGGTTGAACGCTGGGTAGACGAAGCCGTCGAACTGGATCTCGCAGACCGGGCGGTAGCCGCGCAGCGCCAACCCGATGGCGGTGCCGATGATCCCGGACTCGGCGAGGGTGGTGTCCACCACCCGGGCCTCGCCGAAGTCCTTCTGGAGACCGTCGGTGACCCGGAAGACGCCGCCGAGCCGGCCGACGTCCTCGCCCATCAGGAGGACCTTGTCGTCGTCCTCCATGGCGCGGCGCAGGCCGCTGTTCAGTGCCTGACAGAGGGTGAGCATGAAGAAGTTCTCCGATCGCAGGCGGGCGTCAGTCGAGGAAGGAGGCGCGGTAGGCGACGAACGCGTCGCGCTCCTCCCGCAGGAGCTGGGGCACGTCGGCCAGCACCGTGGCGAAGGCGTCCGCGAGGTCCGGCGCCTCCAGCGCCAGGCACTCCCGGCGGGTACGGTCGGCGAGCTCGTCCGCCTCGGCCTGGATCTCGCTGAGGAACGCCTCGTCGCTCCAGCCCTCGGCGCGCATGAGCGCCTCGACCCGGGCCAGCGGATCGCGTGCCCGCCACGCCTCCAGTTCGGCGTCGGTGCGGTACCGGGTCGGGTCGTCCGACGTGCTGTGCCCACCCATCCGGTACGTGGTGGCCTCGACGATCGCGGGACCGTTGCCGGACCGGGCGTGCTCGGTCACCGCGGACGTCACCGCGTACACCGCCAGCACGTCGTTGCCGTCGACCCACTCGCTGCGCAGGCCGAACCCGGCGCCGCGCCGGTGGATCGGTGTACGCGTCTGCGACGCCGTCGGCGTCGAGATGGCCCACTGGTTGTTCTGGCAGAAGAACACCATCGGGGCGGTGTTGACGGCGGCGATGTTCATGGCCTCGCTCGCGTCGCCCTCGCTGGCGGCGCCGTCACCGAAGTACGTCACGACGACCGTGTCGCTGCCGTCGCGCTGCACCCCGAGGGCGTACCCGGTGGCGTGCAGCAGCTGGGCGGCCAGGACCAGCGTGTAGATGTGGAACGAGTACGGCTCCGGATCCCAGCCGCTGTGCGCGATGCCGCGCCACTGGCGCAGCAGGTCGGCCGGGCCGATGCCTCGCCACAGCGCCGCGGCGTGCTCGCGGTAGCTCGGGAAGACGTAGTCGTCGGCGCGTACCGCCGCGACGGAACCGACCTGGGCCGCCTCCTGACCGCGGCACTGCAACCACAGGCCCAGCTCGCCCTGTCGCTGCAACGCGAACGCCTCGTCGTCGAGGCGGCGGGCGAGCCGCATCCCCCGGTACAGGTCACGGGTGAGGCGGCCGAGGGCGTCGCGGTCGGCGTCGACCTCGGGGTGCAGGCACCCGTCCGGGGTGACGAGCTGGGTCCAGCCCTCGGACGTACGCGGAAGTCCGGTGGTGCCGGTGAAGGGGTTGGTGACCGTTGGGTCGGCGAGATCTACGGTAGTCATTCGTCACCTTCTGGGTGCGTCGGTCTCCGCGTCACCGGGGTCGCCGGCCGTCTCGCGGATCTCGGATACGGGACCGCCCGCCGGGGTGGACCCGGCGGGCGGTGGTGGGCATTGCCTCAGACCGTGTGGCGGTCGGCGAGTGTCAGCGCCTCGTCGAGGATCGCCAGGCCCGCCTTGGCCTCCGTCTCCGACACGGTGCACGGCGGCACCACGTGGATCCGGTTGAAGTTCGCGAACGCGACCAGGCCGCCGCGCTTGCAAGCGGCCAGCACCTCGTTCATCTCCGGCGACGACGACCCGTACGGCGCCAGTGGCTCCTTCGTCTCGCGGTCGCGTACCAGTTCCAGCGCCCAGAACACGCCGAGCCCGCGTACGTCACCGACGCTCGGGTGCCGGTCGGCCAGCTCGCGCAGCCCCGGGCCCAGCACGTCGGCGCCGATCGTGGCGGCGTTCTCGACGATCCGCTCGTCCCGCATCACGTTGATGGTCGCGACGGCGGCGGCGGTGGCCAGCGGGTGACCGGAGTAGGTCAGGCCGCCGGGGTAGGCGCGGGTGGCGAACGTCTCGGCCACGTGGTCGGCGATCACCACACCGCCGAGCGGGACGTAACCGGAGTTCACGCCCTTCGCGAAGGTGATCAGGTCGGGCGTCACGCCGTAGTGGTCCAGCGCGAACCAGGCGCCGGTACGTCCGAAGCCCGCCATCACCTCGTCGGCGATGTAGAGGATGCCGTGCCTGTCGCACAGCTCCCGGACGCCCGCGAGGAAGCCCGGCGGCGGCGGCATGATGCCGGCCGTGCCCGGCACCGTCTCCAGCACGATCGCGGCGATGGTGGACGGGCCCTCCATCTCCACGACGCGTTCGAGGTGGCGCAGCGCGAGCGCGCACTCCTCCTCCTCGGTCGTGGCGCCGAACTCCGACCGGTACAGGAACGGGCCGAAGAAGTGCACCACGCCGGCGGTGCCGTTGTCGCTGGGCCAGCGGCGCGGGTCGCCGGTCAGGTTCACGGCGGTCTGGGTGCCGCCGTGGTAGCTGCGGTACTGCGACAGCACCTTCGGTCGGCCGGTGTGCAGCCGGGCCATCCGGACGGCGTGCTCGATCGCGTCCGCGCCGCCGTTGGTGAAGAACACCTTCTCCAGGCCTGCCGGGGTCAGCTCGGTGATCAGCCGGGCCGCCTCGCCGCGGGCGTCGTTGGCGTAGGACGGCGCGATCGTGCACAGGCGGGCCGCCTGCTCCTGGATCGCCGCGACCACCACCGGGTGCTGGTGGCCGATGTTGGTGTTGACGAGCTGGGACGAGAAGTCCAGGTAGCGGTTGCCCTCGCCGTCCCAGAAGTACGAGCCCTCGGCGCGCTCGACCACCATCGGGTCGAGCAGCGACTGGGCGGACCAGGAGTGGAAGACGTGGGCGCGGTCGAGTTCGTAGGTGCGCTGCGCGCTGGTGCTCATCGGCGTTCTCTCTCCGCTGCTCAGACGTTCTCGGGGAAGCCGAGGTTGATCCCGCCGTGGCTGGGGTCTAGCCACCGGGAGGTGACGACCTTGCCGCGGGTGAAGAAGTGCACGCCCTCGGCGCCGTGGGCGTGCGAGTCGCCGAAGAGGCTGTCCTTCCAGCCGCCGAAGGAGTAGTAGGCCATCGGCACCGGGATCGGCACGTTGACGCCGACCATGCCGACCTCGACCTCGTTCTGGAAACGGCGGGCCGCACCGCCGTCGTTGGTGAAGATGGCGGTGCCGTTGCCGTAGCGGTTCGAGTTCACCAGCGCGAGCGCCTCGTCGTAGCTGCCGACGCGCACGACCGACAGCACCGGCCCGAAGATCTCGTCGGTGTAGACACTCATCTCGGGCGACACCCGGTCCAGCAGGCTCGGCCCGAGCCAGAACCCGGACTCGTCGCCGTCGACCCGTACCTCGCGGCCGTCCACCACCAGCTCGGCGCCGGCTCCGACGCCCGCGTCGAGGTACGACGCGACGCGGTCGCGGTGCTCGCGGGTGACCAGCGGCCCCATGTCGCAGGAGCGCCGCCCGTCACCGACCTTCAGCGTGGCGATGCGCTCGCGGATCCGGGCCACCAGGTCGTCGGCGACGGGCTCGACGACCACCAGGGCCGAGATCGCCATGCACCGCTCGCCGGCCGAGCCGAACCCGGCGTTGACCGCCGCGTCGGCGGCCAGGTCCAGGTCGGCGTCCGGCAGCACCACCATGTGGTTCTTCGCGCCGCCGAGGGCCTGGACGCGCTTGCCGTTGCGGGTGCCGGTCTCGTACACGTACCGGGCGATCGGCGTGGAGCCGACGAACGACACCGCCTTGACCTCGGGGTGCTCCAGCAGCCGGTCCACTGCCACCTTGTCGCCGTGCACGACGTTGAACACGCCGGCGGGCAGGCCGGCCTGCTCCCAGAGCCGGGCCACGAGCAGCGACGCGGACGGGTCCTTCTCGCTGGGCTTGAGGACCACGGTGTTGCCCGCCGCGATGGCGATGGGCACGAACCACATCGGGACCATCACCGGGAAGTTGAAGGGGGAGATGACGGCGCAGACGCCGACCGGCTGGCGGATGGAGTAGACGTCCACGTTCGTGGACACGCCCTCGGAGTAGCCGCCCTTGAGCAGGTGCGGGATCCCGCAGGCGAACTCGACGACCTCCAGCCCGCGGGTGACCTCGCCGAGGGCGTCGGAGACGACCTTGCCGTGCTCGGCCGTGATCAGCTCGGCCAGCTCCTGCTTGTGCTGGTTGACCAGCTCCCGGAACGCGAACAGCACCTGGGTGCGCCTGGTCAGCGACGAGGTACGCCAGGAGGCGAACGCGGCGGCGGCCGAGGCGACGGCCTGGTCCACCTCGTCGACGGAGGCCAGCGGCACCTCCGTCCGGACCGCGCCCAGCGCCGGATCGTAAACTGGGGCCGTACGCTCGGTGACGCCGGCGAACGGCTTGCCGTCGATCCAGTGGGTCACCCGCTCCAGCGGGGCGGGAGCGGGCGCGGTGCCGGGTGCTGTCTGGGTCATGCCCGGGATCATCTGCGCTTCCCCAGGTCCGGGCAATGGGCACTGTGTCGTTCCCGTCCGCGGGAAGCGCACATACTGTGCGCCGGAGGAGAGGGGGAGGCGCTCCGATGCCGATGACCGTCCGTGACGTGCTCGAACTGCCGGCGCTGCAGCAGGCCGGGCCGCGCGTCCTGGCGGGCCGGGACCGGCTCGACGCGCCGGTGCGCTGGGTGCACGTCGCCGAGATCCCCGAGGTCGCCGACCTGCTCCGCGGTGGCGAGCTGGTCCTGACCACAGGCATCGGGCTGCCCCCGGACGACGACGGACTGCGCCGGTGGATCGACGGCCTGGCGGCCGTCGGGGTGGCGGGGGTGGTGGTCGAGCTGGGCCGCCGGTTCGGCGGAACCCTGCCGGCCGGGCTGGTCGAGCACGCCCGCAGCCGGAACCTGCCCCTCATCGCGCTCCGGCGCGAGATGCGGTTCGTCGCCGTCACCGAGGTCGTCCACTCGGTGATCGTCGAGGAGCAGACGGCCGACCTGCTCGCGAAGGACGAGATCCACCGCATCTTCACCGAGTTGTCGGTGGAGGGCGCCGAGCCCCGGCAGGTGCTCCGCGAGGTCACCCGCCTGTCCCGGCGTCCCGCCGTGCTGGAGAACCTCGCCCATCAGGTGCTGGCGTACGAGACCGGCCCGCTGACCGCCGAGGAGCTGCTCGACCGCTGGGAGACCCGCTCCCGCGCGGTCGAGGTCCCGTCCGGCACGGGCTACGAGCCGCGCTCGGGCTGGCTGGTGACGAGCGTCGAGGCGCGCGGCAACCGGTGGGGACGGCTCGTGCTGCTGTGCGACCAGGAGCCGCCGGCCCGGACCCGGGTGCTGCTGGAACGCGCCGCGTCCACCATCGCGCTGAACCAGCTCGTCGCCCGGGACTCCTCGTCGGTCGAGCGGCAGGCGCGCAGCAGCCTGCTGCTGAGCCTCGTCAACCACTCCGCGCCCACCCGGGACGTGGCGCTGCGGGCGCGCGGGCTCGGTGTCGTCCTGGAGCAGCGACTGCTGCTCGGCGTCGTGGTCCGGCGGCGCCGGCCGGTCCAGGCCACCGGCGGCGAGGCGAACGCGCGCCGGCGGGAACTGCTGGACGCGGTGGAGACGGCGGTACGCGAGTGCGGGCTCGCCGCGCTCGTCGGCGACGTGGACGAGGCGGCCGGCGGCACCGGCGTCACCCTCCTCGTCGCGCTCGACGGGACCGGCTCCGACGAGGCCGCGCTGGGGAGCCTGTCCGCCGCGCTCACCCGGGCGGGTCACCGGGCCGGCGCGGACGTCGTGGTCGCCGCCGGATCGGTGGTCCGGACGCTCGACCTGGCCCGGCGCTCACTGGTCGAGGCGGCGCAGGTAGCCGACGCGACAGTGCACACCGCCGAGCCGCGTCCGTTCTACCGGCTGCACGACGTCCGCCTCCGGGGCCTGCTGTACCTGCTGCGCGACGACGTGCGCCTGCAGACGTTCGTCGAGCGCGAGCTGGGTCCGCTGCTCTCCTACGACCAGCGCCACGGCACGAACCACGTCGCCCTGCTGGAGACGTACCTGGTGGAGGGGCGCAACAAGCGGCGCGCCGCGGACGCGATGTCGCTGTCGCGATCAGCGCTGTACCAGCGGTTGGAGCTGATCGAGCGGGTGCTCGGCGTCGACCTGGATTCGAGCGAGCGGCGGCTGTCGCTGCACGTGGCGCTCACCGCGCGGGCCGTCATGCGCGCCGGCGGCCCGGAGGCCACCGGCTGACCGGTCACCTGTGGGTGCTGCGGCCCGACCGGAGGCGCCGGGCGCCGTCGCGGGTCGGCGCGCTGTGCACGCTGACGCTGACGACCGGTACGGCGTTCGCGACGCTCTTGCGGACCGTCTCCATCGGCGCCGTGGCGGGGGAGCACTCCACGATCATCACCGCGGACCGGTCGGGGCACTGCACGTACTGGACGTGTGAGACGGCGACCCGGCGGGAGTGCAGCACGGACAGCACCTTGAGCAGCCCGGTCGTGGAGTGACCCACGCCGAGGTGGATCACCATCGTGCACGGCGTGCCGTGCTCACCGGCGGGCTCGTCGTGCGGGCGGCCGGTGGCCGGCCGGGGAAGATCGACGGTTGCGGGGGTGGATGCGGACACGCTCACGGGGGCCTCACTAGGACGAGCCGACAGGATCGCTTGGCCGGCGACGCACGCGGAGGCGTACGCCGCCTAGGTAATCAGCCGGGTCGCGATTCGATTGCCCACGGCCGGAGTCTGGCACGGGAACCCGGTCTCCGGGAGGTCGCGCCGGGCAGCCGTCCGCCACGTGAGACAGGGCCCTGACCTGCGGATCGACGGTGATGGGTCGTCCCGGCGCGGCCCGTGGCGGGGTTACCGGCCGGTACGCGAGCCCTTAAGGATCGTTCAGGATCTCGCTCTACACTCGGAACCGGGACGACGACTTGAGAAGGAGCTCCGCGCATGGACGCTGACGAGATCGCCGCCGGTCGGGCCCGCTGGCAGGCCCGCTACGACGCCGCCCGCAAGCGCGACGCGGACTTCACCACGCTGTCCGGACTGCCGGTCGAGCCGGTGTACGGCCCGCCGGAGGACACCGCGTACCCCGGGTTCGAGCGGATCGGCTGGCCGGGCGAGTTCCCGTACACCCGGGGTCTGTATCCGACCGGCTACCGCGGGCGGACCTGGACCATCCGGCAGTTCGCCGGCTTCGGCAACGCCCGGCAGACCAACGAGCGTTACAAGATGATCCTCGGCGCGGGCGGCGGAGGTCTCTCCGTCGCCTTCGACATGCCGACGCTGATGGGCCGCGACTCGGACGACCCGCAGTCGCTGGGCGAGGTCGGCCACTGTGGCGTCGCGATCGACTCGGCGGCCGACATGGAGGTGCTGTTCGACGGCATCGACCTGGCCGGCGTGACCACCTCGATGACCATCTCCGGCCCGGCCGTGCCGGTCTTCTGCATGTACCTGGTCGCCGCCGAACGGCAGGGCGCCGACCTGTCCACCCTGGACGGAACACTCCAGACGGACATCTTCAAGGAGTACATCGCGCAGAAGGAGTGGCTGTTCGACCCCGAGCCGCACCTGCGCCTCATCGGTGACCTGATGGAGTACTGCGCCCGGGAGATCCCCCGGTACAAGCCGCTGTCCGTCTCCGGCTACCACATCCGCGAGGCCGGTTCGACCGCCGCGCAGGAGCTGGCGTACACGCTCGCCGACGGCTTCGGGTACGTCGAGCTGGGCCTGTCGCGCGGGCTGGACGTCAACACGTTCGCCCCCGGCCTGAGCTTCTTCTTCGACTCCCATGTGGACTTCTTCGAGGAGATCGCCAAGTTCCGCGCCGCCCGCCGGATCTGGGCCCGCTGGCTGCGCGACGTGTACGGCGCCACCAGCGAGAAGGCACAGTGGCTGCGGTTCCACACGCAGACCGCCGGGGTGTCGCTGACCGCCCAGCAGCCGGTCAACAACGTGGTGCGTACCGCCGTGGAGGCCCTGGCCGCGGTGCTCGGCGGCACCAACTCGCTGCACACCAACGCGCTCGACGAGACGCTCGCCCTGCCCACCGACGAGTCGGCCGAGATCGCCCTGCGTACCCAGCAGGTGCTGATGGAGGAGACAGGGGTGACGAACGTGGCCGACCCGCTCGGCGGCTCCTGGTACGTCGAGGAGCTCACCGACCGGATCGAGGCCGAGGCGGAGGAGATCTTCGCCCGGATCAAGCAGCTCGGCGGCGAGGGCCCGCACACCATCGGCCCGATGACCTCCGGCATCCTGCGTGGCATCGAGGACGGCTGGTTCACCGGGCACATCGCCGAGTCGGCCTTCGTCTACCAGCAGGCGCTGGAGAAGGGCGACAAGAAGATCGTCGGCGTCAACTGCCACACCGGCACCGTGGCCAAGGACCTGGAGATCCTGCGCATCTCGCACGAGGTGGAGCTGGAGCAGCGCCGGGTGCTGACCGAGCGCAAGTCGGCCCGCGACGACGCCGCCGTCACCGCCGCCGTCAAGCGGATGGTCGATGTGGCGCGGACCGGCGAGAACATGATCCCCGCCATGCTCGACGCGGTCCGCGCCGAGGCCACCCTCGGCGAGATCTGCGACGCCCTCCGCGCCGAGTGGGGCGTCTACCGCGAGCCCGCCCG